>JAEYNZ010000138.1 GCA_023412195.1 Bacteroidota bacterium | reverse complement strand
ACCATTGCTTTAATTTTTAACAGGATCATTAAACCTTTTCTGTTTCAACAGGTCGAAGGGGTATTAATTTAATAACAGAAGTTACAATGAAAAAAATTGGAATGATCATGTTGTCACTGATGTTGGTTTCCCTGGTCAGTATGGCACAACCGGGGCAACGCAATATGAATCCTGAAGACATGGCAAAACGTCAGACAGCTCAGTTAAAGGAAGCTGTAGGCCTCGATGCCAAACAGGAAAAACAGGTTTACGACCTGAACCTTGAAACCAGCAAAAAAATGCAGGCTATGCGTGAAGCGCAGGGCGGCAATTTTGAAGGAATGCGTGAGAAAATGACTGAAATGAGGGCAGAACAGGATAAGAAAATGAAGACGATCCTGACGGATGCTCAATGGAAAAAATATGAAAAATACCAGGAGGAACGACGCGCACAGCGCGGTCAGGGAGGTGGCAACTGGAGGAATTAAAAGGTAGTTTGATTAGTGTTTAGTTTAGTTTGGGTTAAAGGGCTTGCTTCGGCAAGCCCTTTTTTAATAAAACGAAAAATGTTGTTTAAGGTGAACCATCTTAATTGCAGTAACAGCTGCTTCGTCACCTTTATTTCCTAGTCTGCCCCCAGAGCGGTCCATTGCCTGCTGAAGATTTTCGGTGGTTAATACACCGAAAACAAAAGGTTTATTGTACTTCAGGTTCAGATCCATAGTTCCTTTCGTAACACCTTCGCATATAAAGTCGAAATGCCGGGTTTCCCCCTGGATAACACAACCCAGTAACAGAACAGCATCTACATTTTCATATTCTGCGAAATACTGACCACCAAGTGGAAGTTCAAAGCTTCCGGGCACATATTTTACAAGGATATTATCCTCTGTCGCACCATGCTTTAAAAGCGTATCTGCAGCTCCCCTGGCAAGGTTTGACGTGATTTCGTGGTTCCATTCAGCCACGACAATTCCAAAGCGCATGTTTTGCGCTGATGCGACTGATTCAATATCGTACTGGGAAAGATCTTTTGTTGCCATAATTCATCAGAAAATAATTTGTTTTTTAATGGTCGGATGGAATTCGTATAATGAATTTCATCCGTGTTTGTGTAAATGAATCATGCTCGATTCCTTAAAATAAAAAAGCCCCTCCTGAAGGAGAGGCCATTTTGGTTATGATGTTAACCTAATCTTATTTCAACTCTTGCAATATATTTATCAGCCTCCTGTCCTTCTGTGGTTTCAGGGTATTTAGCCTTGATTTCGCGGTAGATTGCCAGGGCATCTTCAAAGTTTTCAAGCGATTCAAGCACTTTGGCAGCCTTAAGCATATATACAGGGCTTGTAAGTTCATTTTCGTTCATTGAATAAGCTTTCCTGTAATGTTTCAGCGCTTCCTGCGAATCACCCAATTCCAGTTTTGCATCTCCCTTGGCTCCTTCTGCAATAGGGCCTAAAAGTAAATCCTTGGTTTTAAAACTTTTCAGGTAATCGATGGCATCTTCATACTGTCCGAGGTGCAGATAAGAAATACCTGTATAGTATTTAGCAAGGTTGGCAGCTTTAGTCATCTTATAATCATCGATGATATCCAGGAAACCCAGGTAATTTCCATCACCATTGATAGCGAGATTGAATGAATCTCTTTCGAAGTAGTTTTCTGCCATGAACATCTGCGTTTGTGCCTCATCGTTGCGGGGCTGCAGATAAAACCTGTTGATGCCAAGGAAAGCTATTACAAGCACAATTACTGCGGCCACTGCAATAGTTATTGGCTTCTGGTTTTCTTCAATAAACCTTTCGGTTCTTGTCAGTGCACTTTCAAGTTCCTGCAAATTATCAGTCTGCGGAGCATTCTTTTTTGCCATTTCGTTCGTTTTCAAAATTGTGCCGCAAAAATAACTTTTTTTTATAAACACCACGGCATATGATGCTTTAAATTTTGCCTTTAATCAACAGCTGCCTGTTATTATTCCTTAATTACATTAAACTATTCTCCCCCCGCTGTTTTTTCGTTAGTTTTGTGTTTTCGAAATGTGAATCAGGTCTATGTATATCGAAGATATTTCAATTGTAAATTTTAAAAATCTGAAGGAAGTCAAGGTAGATTTTTCTCCCCGTTTAAATTGCCTGATCGGCAACAACGGGGCGGGAAAAACAAACCTGTTGGATGCCGTTTATTATCTTTCCTTTTGCAAAAGTTTTTTCAATGCAACAGATCAACTGAATATCAGTCATGATGAAAGTTATTTTGTGCTGCGGGGAAACTACTACAGGCTCGATGCCTCTGAAAATATCACCTGCGGCCTTCAGCAGGGCCAGAAAAAGCAGTTCAGACGTAATTCAAAGATTTATAATAAGCTGATGAAGCACATCGGGTTACTGCCGCTGGTGATGGTTTCGCCTTCTGATTCAGGACTTATTACTGGTGGAAGTGACGAAAGGCGAAAATTTATTGATGGCGTTATTTCACAATACAATCAGGCTTATCTTTCCGACCTGTTAAAATACAACAGGGCATTGTTGCAGCGCAACAACCTGTTGAAGCAGTTTGCGTCGGAGAATTGTTTTGATAAGGAACTTCTTTCAGTATGGGATGACCGGATGATAGAATACGGGCAACGGATACATGGTGAGCGGGAACAGTTCATCAAAAAACTGATCCCCGTGTTTCAACGGTATTATTCCTTTATTTCTCAGGATAATGAACAGGTTGGACTGATCCACCAGTCGGATCTCTATGAAAAAGGCCTGGGGACACTGCTGGAGGAAGCCATTCTCCGTGACAGGGCTGTTCAATATACGTCGGTGGGCGTTCATAAGGATGAACTTATATTTAATATCGGTGATCATCCAATAAGGAAACTTGGTTCGCAGGGGCAGAATAAAACATATCTTGTGGCACTGAAACTTGCCCAATATGACTTTATCCGGGAAATTTCAGGTATGAAACCTATCCTGCTGCTCGATGATATATTTGATAAACTCGACCGCCACAGGGTGGAACAGATTGTAAAAGTTGTTTCGGGTAATGATTTCGGACAAATCTTTATTACAGATACCAACCGTGAGCACCTTGATTCCATCATTAAGAAAATGGATACAGATTTTAAAATTTTCCATGTAGATTCAGGAACTATAAAACCATTTGTATGAGAAAAAGCAATACACAACCACTTGGACAGGTACTTAAGGAATATATCCGTGCAATGAACATGGACCGCAAGCTGAAGGAGGTGGATGTGGTTCAGTCGTGGGAAATTTTGATGGGGAAAACCATTGCCGGTTATACTCGTAATATCTGGCTGTCGAAGAAGGTTTTATACATTGAAATTCATTCACCTGTAGTGAAAAATGAACTGCTGATGATGCGTGAGAAGATCCGTGAACGGCTGAATGAAATGGCAGGGGAGGAGATGGTCGAAAAAATTGTGTTCAGGTAGATTGCTGCAGGCCCACGGGACTTTGACTTTCTAAGTCAAAGATTCCTGTTCGCTATTTAGCAGAAGATTTGATTCGGGTAATCAGGATAAGGTTACCAATGTCGGAGTTGGAAAGTCCGACTCCCGGTCACTGCAGTTTTTTAGTTGGTGTCTATCTGCCTCTTATTTAATTGTCATACGAAAGTAGGCTTATTTTATAAATCACTAATCCTCCCATCCTTCCGCCAGTTGGCGGAGAGGGGTAAGACAAGACGCTCTATTTCAATGCCCTGCTAAACTTGCACAGGCCTATGGTCCCCCGTCGGGGGATTTAGGAGGTCGTTTGTAATATTATTTTTCATATGGCTTTAAACCTGTTTACTGATGGACTTGTGTCTATACTTCTTTCAAAATTTCCTATTCTTCAAGTTTCCTCGGTTTCAGCTCATCAAAAAAGATATCATCATTCGGTACATCAAAATCCATTCCTGTAACCTTCAGGTAGTTGTCGGTATTGAATTTCACAGTTCCAAACTTAAACCAGGCCTGCTCATAGTCCCATACAATTTCAAATACATCGTAGTGGAAATGCTTCAGGGAAAAGGCAAGTTCAGGAGAGTGCTCAAGATCAACATGAAGGTTACCGTTGGAAAGGCTGACAGTAATTTTTCCATAAATATCAGAAAGATATACGCCTGTAAATTTCTCCAGCGGAAGCGAAGGTTTGGTGTCATTCACCTGCGAAGCCTTTCTTTCCGGAATGCGGGTGTCGTTCTTCTCTCTTGCTTCTAACCGGCTCAGCAGTTCTGAAGACCAGTTTTTGTTTTTATTAACACCTAAGAAAGCATCAAGAGTTTGGTAGGTAATGGCCATGATCGGGCTTTTCATTCCGTTTGTAAGAACTACCACACCCAGTTTTTCGTCAGGCAGCAGTGAAACAGCAGATATCATTCCATCGTATCCGCCGGTGTGTCCGGCAAAAAGCCTGCCGTGATAATCGCGCAAGCCCCATCCAAGTCCATATGCATTAAAGTGGCTGTTAAAATCATTTTTGTTGATCCTGTCGACCATCCTTACGTTATGAGGGGTCCAGATCATATTTACTGACTGATCAGAAATCAGCCTGCTGTTGTTCAGGTGCCCGTGATTCATGTTGAGAATCATCCATTGGGCAACATCGTTAACGCTTGAAATAAGCCCTCCCATTGCAGCGATCTCCGACCAGTCGGTATATTCAATGGGAATGTTGTTTTTCTCATCCAGAGCATGCGGAGTGGCTATATTGCCATATTTTTGGAGTTCATCAGGGAAAATGGTGGTGCGGGTCATGCCAAGAGGTTGCAGGAAACGTTCCTGCACGTTTTCGAACCATGTTTTTCCTGTAATTTCGCGGATGACTTCACCTGCTGCCAGGTACATGATGTTGGAGTAGCCGTATCCGTCCCTGAAGCCGAAAGCAGCAGGAAGGTGTTTAGACCTGCGCAGGATTTCTTCTGCTGTCAGGGTTGATTTGTACCATGCCACATCTCCGCTGAATGTACCATATCCCACACGATGGCTAAGAATATCGCGCAGGGTAACCTGGCTGCTGATGGCAGGATCATAAACCTGGAACCATGGCAGATACTTCTGAACAGGGTCGTCCCAGTTGCATTTTCCTTCATCAACAAGTTGTCCGATGATGGCAGCAGTAAAAGCCTTTGTATTGGAAGCAATTGCATACATGGTATTGCCATCGGGTTTTTCACTTTTACCAGCTTCCTTCACTCCATAGCCTTTGCTGAATATGATTTTACCATCTTTGACTATGGCTACTGACATTCCTGGTACATTCCATTCCTGCCGGGTCTGTTCATAGAACTTATCCAATTTTTCAAGAATGGCTTTTTGTTGTTTATCCTGCGGGCTTGAAAGGAGAGGTGCCAGCATAAAGAAGGCCAGAAGAATCGAATTATATCTCATGTTATAAAACTGTTATTGAATTACAATGTGTAAAAAAAGCAATTTTTTTAATAATGCGCCGCCCTTTCTTAAAGAGCTTATAAAAGCAAGGAGCAGAAAGATGATAATTCAATACCTGGAGAAAATAAGCCCGTGAGTTATGTCAATCCAGATAGGGTAGTTCATTTGCTGGCAATTTGTCATTTTCTGATACGATTTCGCCAGCCTTAAATCCTGCTGATCAGGGTAGTATCCCCTGTATACTGGAAACTGTGACCAGCACAGAAAGAATGAAAAAATAAAACCCCGGTCCTTCCGAACCAGGGCTTTTAGTTATAGTAAAATAGATTAGAAATGGTCTATTCTTCTTCCTGTTCTGCTTCGTATGCTTTCAGCAGTTCATCCTGTACTTCGGCAGGAACTTTTTCATACCCGTCGAACGAGATGCTGAAAACACCACGTCCGCCTGTTACTGAACTGAGTGAGGTCGCATACCTGAACATTTCCTTTTGTGGTACCTTGGCAGATATTTTCTCCATACCTCTTTCAGAACCCATACCCATAATCATGGCCCGGCGTCCCTGCAGATCGCTCATCACATCGCCCATACGGTCTGACTGCACCCATACTTCCAGGTTGTAAATAGGCTCAAGGATTTTAGGCCCTGCATTTTTGAAGGCTTTACTGAATGCGTTTCTTCCTGCGAGCCGGAATGAAATTTCATTTGAATCGACAGGGTGCATTTTACCATCATAAACATACACCATAATGTCCCTGGCATATGAACCTGTAAGCGGGCCTTCTTCCATTTTTTCCATGATCCCCTTCAGGATTGCAGGCATAAAACGTGCGTCGATAGAACCTCCTACAATGCTGTTGATGTAAACAAGTTTACCACCCCATGGCAGCGGATGTTCCTGTACATCGCGTACAGAAATTTTCTGTTCCTTGTCTCCAAATTTGAAGGATGTTTTAGGAGCAACGCCGTCAATATAAGGTTCAATGATCATGTGAACTTCACCAAATTGTCCGGCACCACCCGATTGCTTCTTATGCCTGTAGTCGGCCTGTGCAGCTTTGGTTATGGTTTCACGGTAAGGGATTTTCGGCTGAATATAGTTCACCTCAATTTTGTGTACATTATCAAAATACCACTTCAGCACATTCAGGTGGTATTCACCCTGTCCATGGACCAGCAGCTGTTTGAGTTCCTTTGAGTATTCAATTACAAATGAAGGATCTTCAAATTTTAATTTGCTGAGGATTTCACCAACTTTTTCATCATCCGATTCATTTGCAGCTTTAACAGCTATTGTATGTTTTGACGGAGGAAATTTAATGGGTTCATATTTTGTATCTGCTTCCTTGGTGGTAAGGGTCTGGTTATACTTTGTATCCTTCAGTTTCACTGTACATCCAAGATCCCCGGGTGCCAGTTCTTCCACTTTTTCCCTCATCTTGCCAGCCGATACGAACACCTGTGAAAGTCTTTCCTTGTTTCCGGTTTTTGTATTTATCAGGTCGAGACCTTCTTTGATTTTCCCTGACATCACTTTAAAGTAAGTTATTTCACCAACATGCTGTTCAACAGATGTTTTGAAAACGAACAGGCTGGGGTCAGACGATTCTGCCATTTTCAATTCCTTACCTCCGACTACTGGTTTCATTGGCCTTTCATTTGGAGCAGGGGCGTTATTAGCAAGAAATTCCAACAACCGGGTGACGCCAATATCTTTTTTTGCACAGGTACATAATACAGGGTAAAGATCGCGCTGCAACAGTCCCAGTTTCATGCCTTTTCGCATTTCCTCTTCTGACAGGGAGCCTTTCTCGAAGTAGAGTTCCATCAAAGTCTCTTCATTCTCAGCAGCCATTTCAATCAGCTCATTATGCAGTTCTTCAGCTTTGTCTTTTTCACTTTCCGGAATATCGAGAACCTCAGGTTTTCCTCCATTTGGGCCATACTTATAAAGTTTCATTTTAAGTACATCAATAATGGAAGAAAATCCGGGGCCTGCATCTACCGGGTATTGTATGACAGTTACTTTATTTCCGAATTTTGTTTTGCACTGCTCAAGTGCTGAATCAAAATTAGAGGTATCATGGTCGAGTTGGTTGACAACAAAAACCAGTGGAATATTTGCATTTTCAGCATGACGTCCTGCAGCAACAGTTCCTGATTCAATGCCATTGGTTGCATTTATAAGCATCAGGCCTAAATCAGATACATTTAGCGATGATACCACTCCGCCGGCCAGATCATCCATTCCCGGTGTATCGAGAATGTTGATTTTCACGCCACTGTGTTCAGTATACAAAAGGGTTGACAGAACGGAGTTGCCATATTCCTGTTCGATATAATTGTGATCTGAAACCGTATTTTTGGCGGTTACTTCACCTCTTCTGTTGATTACTCCACCCTCAAACAGCATGGCCTCTGCGAGGGTGGTTTTTCCACTGCCGGCATTACCTATTAATGCAATGTTTCGAATTTGTTCAGTTTTGTAAACTTTCATTTTATATCGTATTTAATTCATATTCTCCCTTACTCCAAGTTCCCGGAAAAAAGGTCACCAAAAATAGCAATATTTTAGAAACGATCAAGGTTTTTGTTATTTTTGAACCTCGAATACAAAGGCATGCGGGGAAGATTTTTTATATTTTTGTTGTTGTTTTCCATACTTTCACAATTAACAGCACAAACATCATTTGTTCTAAGCGGGAATATTTCGGATGCTGCAACAGGTGAAGATTTGCCGGGAGCAGCAGTTGTGGTAGAAAACCTCCCCAACACTGGAGCCATTTCAAACAGTTATGGGTTTTATTCACTGACTCTTCCTGAAGGGGAGTATAAAATCAGGTATACATATATTGGATACGAACCTGTTGTTCATAACATTTTACTTGATCAGAGCCGGAACCTTGATGTACCGCTTAAAGAATTGTCTATTACATTAGGGAGCGTAATTGTTACTGGTGAACGAGCCGACAGAAATGTAAGCTCTCTCGACATGGGTTCTGTTCAGATGGCACCAAAACAGGTTGAATCGGTACCTGTTATTTTTGGAGAACCCGATATTCTGAAGACCATACAACTCACTCCGGGAGTAAAACCTGCAGGAGAGGGAAATTCAGGATTTTATGTAAGGGGAGGGGGCATTGATCAAAATCTGATCCTGCTGGATGAAGCACCTGTTTACAGTCCGTCGCACTTGTTGGGTTTCTTTTCCGTGTTCAACTCCGAAGCATTGAGAAATACCACCCTGATGAAAGGATTTATTCCTGCTGAATATGGTGGACGGGCTTCCTCAGTTCTCGATATCCAGATGAAAGAAGGCAATTTAAAGAACCTGGCCGTGGCAGGAAACCTTGGTCTTATATCTTCCAATATTACGGTTGAAGGGCCCATAGCTCAGGATAAAAGTTCTTTTATGCTCAGTGGCCGCCGGACTTATGCTGACCTGTTTCTCAATTTCTCCTCAGATAAAGACATCAGAAATACCTATTTGTATTTTTATGATCTGAACCTGAAAACAAATTACAGGATCAATAGCAGAAACAGGATTTTTTTGTCAGGCTACCTGGGACGCGATGATTTTGGATACAAGGATGAATTCGGCTTTGACTGGGGCAGCATTACAGGTACGCTTCGTTGGAACCATATTTTCAGCGACAGACTCTTCTCCAATACATCGCTGATCTATAGCAATTACTCATACGAAATTTCTGTCATGCGTACGATTGATGCCGTTATCCGCTCTGAGATCAGAGATCTGAACCTGAAGCAGGATTTTTCATTTTTTGCCAATGCAAACAATACTCTGAAGTTCGGCTTTAATGTCATCAGTCATGATATTTTGCCTGGTGAGGCCAATTTAAGCGGAGGGTTAGGAAGCTTTATAACGCAGCAGAATATTTCAAGGAGAAAAGGACTTGAATGGGCGGCATATATTTCAAACCAACAGCGACTGACGCCTGCATTAAGTTTATATTACGGCCTTCGCTATACTTTGTTCAGCAATTTGGGTCCCGGTGAATTTTATGAATTTAATGAGGATGGTGAAATGGTTAAAACCATTTATGCTGAAAGAGGAAAATTTTTTTATACACAGGGAGGGCCGGAGCCGCGATTGGCAGTGAATTATTCCCTTAATGAAAAAAATTCAGTAAAGGCTTCATTTAACAGGTTATACCAGTTTTTGCACCTGATTACAAATACCACTACAACTACACCTACAGATTTATGGTTGCCGAGCAGCAACAATGTAAAACCTCAGATTGCTGATCAGTTTTCTGTCGGTTACTTCAGGAATCTGAAAAATAATAACTATGAAACATCATTCGAATTGTATTACAAGGACCTGAAAAACCAGATAGAGTATAAGAACGGTGCCGACTTATTTTTTAATTCAACGGTAGAGTCGGAACTTGTTTTTGGAAAAGGATGGGCTTACGGAGCAGAATTTTTACTGAGAAAAAACTTGGGCCGGTTGAATGGCTGGGTTGGTTATACCTGGTCGAAAACAATGAGGCAGTTCAGTGCGATTAACAATGGCAGGGCTTTCCCGGCACGGCACGACCGGACACATGATGTATCAGTTGTTGCCATGTATGATTTGGGCAGGAAACTAAAACTGTCAGCCACCTGGATATATTATACTGGTGATGCAGTTACTTTTCCCAGTGGTCGTTATGAGGTGGATGGCAAAATTATAGCTTATTATACAGATAGGAATGGTTATAGAATGCCTGATTATCACAGGATGGATATCGGGCTTGTGTGGATGCGTAAGAAAACTGAAAAGTTTGAGTCGAGCTGGAATTTTTCAGTGTATAATGCATATGCACGCGAAAATGCTTATTTTATCGATTTCAGGGCGAAGGAGGATAATCCTTTTGAAACAGAAGCTGTGCAGGTATCGCTTTTTAAAGCCATACCATCTGTTAGTTACAAGTTTAAATTTTAAAAGCAGATACATAAAATTTGATAATTTTGAACAGAAATACAATGCTGAATGAATCGTAGATTTATAAGTCACCTATTAATTGTAATTCCACTTCTGGCATGTGGTTTAATATTGCATGGATGTGAAAAGGTAGTTGATATTGATTTAAATATATCGGAACCTGTTTCTGTGATTGAAGGAAATCTTTCATGGAAACATTCATCACTAAAGGTTAAAGTTTCCACTACCGGAAGTTATTTTGATTCTGCCCAATCACAAGCAGTAGAAGGTGCTGCCGTATTTCTGGAAACAGCAGCAGGCGATCGTTTGGAGGTTAAAGATGAAGGAGAAGGCAATTACAGGCTCGACAGGGTTCCGTTAAAGGCAGGCGCAGCCTATAAATTGATTGCAGAGATTGATGGGAATGAATATTCAGCAGTTTCTGTTATGAATCCATCAGTTAAAATTGATTCGCTGAGTGGAGAATATTATAAGGAAGCCCGTTTTTTTGACGGCGGATATCGAATGCAGCTTTTTTTTACGGACCCGGCGGGTCTGAAAAACTACTACCGGGTTAAAGTATATAAAAACGGAGAGCTTTTTAACTCTGCCAATGATTTAATTGTATTTGATGATGGTGCACTAGATGGTAAGTCTGTTCATGTGCGTTTGCGCGGACAAATATTTGCTACAGGCGATACTGCAAGGGTTGAGCTGCTTTCAATCTGCAAGGATGCATGGGAGTATTTTAATACGCTACGGGAAATGGCAAGATTAAACCCTGGTTCACCGTCGCCTGCAAATCCTGTTTCAAATTTTACAAAAGGGGCGTTGGGATATTTCTCTGCCTGGTCGCACAGTTCAAAGGTGGCATTCATTTCATCAAAATCAGCAGTGGCAGTGAAAGATGATGATTTTGTGGTGTTGGAATTCCAGTGACTCGGGAAGCTTCAAGCTACCAGCCACCAGCTGCAAGTCTTCCTGGCAGCAGAGCTTCAAGCTACCAGCCTCTAGCTGCAAGTGTCAATAGCATTAGAGCTTCAAGCTACCACCCTCTAGCTGCAAGTGTTCCTGGCAGCAGAGCTTCAGGCTACTAGCCTCTACCTGCAAGTGTCAATAGCAATAGAGCTTCAGGCTACTAGCCTCTAGCTGGTTTATTAAATTAAATTAAATTGAAAAATCTGCTGGCAGTAACTTCCTTTCAGAACCACTAAGAACCGAAAAGCTAAACTTGCAGCTTGAAGCTTATTGCTAGAAGCTGCGTTCAGAACCACCAAAAACAGAATAACAGGACTACACTTGCAGCTTGAAGCTTATTGCTTGAAGCTGATTGAATAATCCACTTTCACACTTTTTCCATTTCTCAGTTTATTCTTTTGCAGATTATATATGTTACTTTTGTTAAAACATATATGAAAATCACAACTCTCATAGAAAACCTGGTTTACCAGCCGGGACTCATTGCTGAGCATGGACTGTCATTTTATATCGATTCTGGGAGACGGAGGATTCTTTTTGATACCGGACAAAGTTCTGCCTTTATGGAAAATGCCAGACAACTTGGCATCGATATAAAAAATGTGGATGCTGTTGTTATCAGTCATGGCCATTATGATCATACTGGTGGATTGGTTGCTTTTCTTAATGAAAACAGCAACGCCCGGTTATATATGAAGAAGGAAGTGTTTCAGAAGAAATACAATAACAACAACAACTTTATTGGAACAGAAAATATACCTGCAGAATTTACCGGCCGTATTGTTTGGGTAGATCAGGTGACAGAAATTGACGAAGGAATTTTCATTGTTCCGGATATTCCTGTAAGTTATGAAGAGGACACCAGTTTTAAATATTTTTACACTGACAAAGGAGCAGGAATGGAAACAGATCAATTTGATGATGAATTGTTTCTGGCCATTGTAAATGAAAACAGGTTATCAGTTTTAAGCAGCTGTTCCCACAGGGGGATCAGTAATATAGTGGAGGAGGCACGACGATTATTCAATTTTCCGGTGCATCTGATCACAGGGGGTTTTCATCTGAAGAATGCACCTCAGGAACAATACCGGGCCGTAATAGATTATTTTAGTGAACTGAAGCCTAGAAATATTGGTATTTGCCATTGTACAGGAGTTGAGAACTTTTCTGGTATTGAAAAAGAATCAGTAGGTCGCGTTTTCTACAACTTCACTGGTCATGTGGAAAAGATTTAAGTTTCTTTAGTTTTCGTCTCTGACTTTATTTGTCTGATACAAGTTTCATGATGATTCATCAGTGCATTTTTTTCATGTTCAGGCAGGTTACTGAACCATTTGTATTTCTCCTCGAAGGAAAGGTGTTCAAAAGGGTACATCGGACAAGATTTACGTCTTGATCCGGCAGGGCACTGGTAAAGATTGCCATAAAACAAAATGTACTGATTCATCAGCGTATGGTATGTTTAGATTTCTAATTTCTTTAGCAGGGTTTAACAGTAGTGGAACATAAAAGTTCTTCCGTGATAAAGATTTTTTTTAGCTTTTACTAACCTACCCATTTTTTAGTAGCATTTCTAATGAGCCCTATTGGGAGATATGAAGAGTCTCATCTTCAGAAATGCTCCCCCCTATGATGTTTGATTACTTTTTATTCAATGTTGTATATTTGTTATCTTCTTAGGTCATAATCTGTGCCTTTTTTTGTAAGGAAAGAAATACATTGCCTTATAGGAATAAAAATTAGTTTGATTATATCAAATTTTGATAACATGAAATACCTTTTGGACGGACAAGAAACAGCGAGATTAAAGTTCAGGAAATTGACGCGGGATGATTTTATGATCTGGATGGATTTGTTTAAGGATAACAGGACAGGAGGTTTTTTGGGAATGGCAAATATTCCTTCTGCGGAGGAACAATGTGAAAAGTGGTTCAGTATATGTGAACACAGGTATTCTAAGGATTTAGGAGGTATGAATGTTTTGATTGATAAGAAATCTAATCTATTTATAGGCCAATGTGGACTCTTGATACAGGAAGTAGATAATATTCAGGAAATGGAGATTGGTTATTCAATTTTACCTGCATACAGAAATTTAGGCTACGCAACTGAAGCAGCTAAAAAGTGCAGGGATTTTGCTTTTATGCAATCCTTCAGTACTTCAATCATCTCCATCATTCATATCGACAATATTCAATCAGAAAAAGTTGCCATGAAGAATGGCATGATCAAAACCAGGCAGACAATATATAAAGAAATGCCGGTAAATATATACCGGATTTACAAGTCAGAATGGATAAATATTCAGGCATCAGAAGCGAGTTATTTATGAAGTATTTCATTTGATTGTAAAGCCATCAGGGGAGATAAAGAACAAAAGAATTATCTTTACATAAAAACCTAAGAATGGCTTAATAAAAATTCGTCCTGACTAAAACAAAACAACATCA
>JAEYNZ010000123.1 GCA_023412195.1 Bacteroidota bacterium | reverse complement strand
ACACAGGACACAAGATGGATAGACACAAGACACAAGATGGTTAGACACAGGACACAAGATGATTAGACACAAGACACAAGATGGGTAGACACAAGACACAAGATGGATAGACACAAGACACAAGATGATTAGACACAAGACACAAGATGATTAGACACAAGACATAAGATGGGTAGACACAAGACATAAGATGGTTAGACACAAGACATAAGATGATTCGACACAGGACACAAGATGGCTAGATACGAGACACAAGATGGATAGACACAAGACACGAGATGGATAGAAACGAGACACAAGATGATTGGACACAGGATTCAAGTTACTCAGAAAAATGGATTATAACCTCATGAAAAGTAATTTGAGGAAATAGAAACAAGATGTTGAACCAGAAGTACAAGGTCTTTGGTCCTGCTAAAACAGTATGAGTGCTTATATGAGAATCTTGTCTTGTGTCTTGTGTCTATTCGTCTTGATACTAAAGAGAGGGTTTTATACAGGAAAACAAGCAGCAACCAGAATAAGAACAGCTGGCAGCAGATTAAGCAGATTGTAATAAATAAGAAATTAAAAAATGAAAAAGGAAATCAAGGTTCCTGATATTGCAGAAAGTGTACAGACAGGTTTGATCACATCTGTACTTGTTAAGAAAGGCGATCATGTTAAAGTCGACCAGCCCGTTGTTGAAATTGAAACGGATAAGGCTTCCACGGATATACCTTCACCTTTCGAAGGTGTAGTTGATGAAATTAAAGTGAAGGAAGGTGACGAGGTGAAAGTTAACCAGGTAATCATGATTCTTGAAACCGGAGAAGGAGAGGATGAACCGGATAAGGATACTGGAAAGGAAGAAGATGGAAAGGAAAGTAAAGAAAAGGATGAAGATACTAAGGAGGATAAAAAAGAGGTAAAGGAGAAGGATCAGCCGAAGAAAGAAAAGAAAGGAGAGGATGAAAAAGAAAATGACGTAGAGGAAGATGAATCGCCGGAAGACAGGAAAAGGCATCCTTCTCTTATACCTGCTGCTCCATCGGTAAGAAGGCTTGCCCGTGAACTGAAGGTTGAACTGGCAGAAGTAAAAGGAAGTGGTCCTGGCGACAGGATCACGGCAGAGGATGTTAAAGAGCATTCAGACAAATCTTCAGGTAAATCTGAAAAAGAAGCAAAAACCGGTGTCAGGTTACCTGATTTTTCATCATTCGGACCGGTTAAACATGAAAAGGTCCAGACCATCAGAAGAATTACTGCAGAGAATGTTACTCAGTCCTGGCAGACTATTCCACATGTAACGCATTTCGATGAAGCGGATGTTACCGGACTTGAGACTTTCAGGAAACAAAGTCAGGATTCCTTTGAAAAAAATGGAGTAAAGCTTACTATAACCGCCATTCTTTTGAAAATTGCAGTTTTTGCATTGCAAAAATTTCCCCGTTTCAATTCAAGTTTTAACGGAGATGAAATTATTTTCAAACAGTATTACAATATTGGTGTGGCTGTCGATACTCCTCAGGGCCTGCTTGTTCCGGTTATCAGGGATGTTCATACAAAATCACTGTTGCAACTTGCAACTGAACTGGATGAACTGGCTCAAAAAGCGCGTGATAAAAAGATTTCGCCTGATGAGATGCAGGGTGGAAATTTCACCATTTCAAATCTTGGAGGAATCGGGGGAACCGCTTTTACTCCTATTATTTTACCACCTCAGGTTGCTATCCTGGGTGTGTCAAGGGCAAAAAATCAGCCTGTTTATGCAGGTGACGAACTTCAGAAAAGAATGATTCTCCCGCTATCGCTGTCGTACGACCACCGGGTCATCGATGGTGCCGATGGTGCCCGTTTCCTTCGATGGATCTGTGATGTTGTTGAAGATCCGTATGCCCTCTTCATGTAATATAAAAAGTTGTTATCTATGAGTGAAAATAATAATCTTGAACTTGTTGTAATTGGAGCCGGTCCCGGAGGATACAGGGCAGCATTTATGGCTGCCGACCTGGGTCTTAAAGTTACATTGATAGACCCTAAAGTGAATCCTGGCGGAGTATGTCTTTATCATGGATGCATCCCCACTAAAGCTCTTTTGTATTTAAGCAGTGTCATAAAAGATGCTGAAGAGGTAGCAGAAATGGGAATCAGATTTTCAGCCCCTGAAGTGGATGTAAAAAAAGCAGTAGCATGGAAGAATAAAGTGGTAAGGAAGCTCACCGCCGGATTGGGGCAACTGGTTAAGGCACGGAAAATAAAATACATCAGGGGAACGGCATCTTTCATCGATGAACATACTCTCGAAGTTAAGACTGAAGAAGGGAAGAAGGAAGATATTTCATTCAAAAATGCCATCATTGCCACAGGTGCAACACCAGTGAAACTGCCGGGAATCAATTATGAAAGTCCCCGGATTATGGATGCAGAAGAAGCTCTAAAACTCGAAGATATTCCCGAAAAGTTGCTGATTATAGGCGGGGGTTATATAGGAGTGGAGTTGTCTATTATTTATAATGAATTTGGCTCCAAAGTGTCAGTGGTGGAAATGACGGATAATTTTTTACCAGAACTCGACGATGATCTTGTTACCGAACACAGAAAAGCCGGAAAGGATATATATGAGGAAATTTTTCTTCAGACTTCTGTTGTAAGTATTGAAGAAAAAAATAATCTGCTTGAAGTCACCTTTCAGGATAAGCAGGAAAAAAAGTTTAAAAAAACCTATAATAAGGTGCTGGTTGCAATAGGAATGAATCCAAATACCAGGGGGCTGGGGCTTGACAAAATCAAAATTGATTTAGACGATCATGGTTTTATAAAGGTAAATCAGTTGCAGCAAACCTCTGTAAAAGGAATATATGCCATTGGTGATGTTGCTGGTCCGCCACTGCTGGCACATAAAGCCAGTTATGAAGGCCGTGTAGCTGCTGAAGCAGTGGCCGGAAAAAATACAGCCAACGATGCAAGAGCAATACCTGCTGCTATATATACCGAACCTGGTATCGCTACCTGTGGATTAACTGAACGTGAGGCAAAGGAAAAAAATATAAAATATAAAGTGGTTAAGTTTCCCTGGGCAGCATCAGGACGTGCTGTTTCAATGAACGAAAGCAAGGGTTTTACCAAGCTGCTGATAGATCCTGACAATGAACGTATTCTGGGTGCTGGAATTGTAGGAAAAAACGCAGGGGACCTCATAGCTGAACTTGTAGTTGCCATAGAAATGGGAGCCACCGCTGAGGATGTTGCTCTTTCGATACATCCACATCCTACACTTAGTGAAACCGTTATGGAAGCAGCTGAACTTTATTATGGACATGCTGCTCACAAAAAATCTTAATAAATAATATATGAAGACAATTATAATCAGCGATATTAAAAGCAATGCAAAATCAATAATTACCTATGGTCTGGAACTGGCAAAAGTCATGGAATCGGAAGTTGATGTGGTACACGTTATCGATCCGCGCGTCAGCCAGGCTAAATACAGTTCTTATTCCGATTCCCAGTCGCTTACACCTGATGAACCCATGGGTTACACTGAAACATTGAAGAAAGAAGTGACTGTTGCACAAGATGAACTCAATGATCTTCTGGCAAGAGAAACTTCGAGACTGAATTATCCGGTCAAGGTGAATGTTGTTGTTGAAGAAGGTAGCCTTGAAGAAAAAGTTGAACAAATGGTGGATGAGGAGCCTTATTGTATAGTTGTAGTCAGTGCTGAACCTGATGGTTATCATTTTGAATCAAAAAGTGAGATTTACAGCATGGTGAAAGATTCAGGCGCCATGACTATTCTGGTACCTCCGGGGGCAGAGTTCAGGGAATACAGGAAAATCCTCCATCCGGTCGATTTTAGTTCAAAAGAGCTTGAAAAATATGCTGATTTAGGCTTCTTCTTCGATGTCTTTGATCCTCTTGTTCATGCAGTGACTGTTTCGCAGGATAACGATTACAGTGAACTTGAACTTAAAAGTGAAACCTGGAAAAAAATTGCCAGTGATGTATTTCTGCCTGCCAAAATCAGGACAAATGTCCTTAAGGGTGATGATTTTACCGAAACGCTGGTTCAATACTGCAACCGGAATGACTATGAAATGATTATGCTGTTTCAAAGGAAAGTAAACGCATTTAAAAAGAATTTTAAATCAGAACTGGCCGGAACTTTCATAGAAAAGACAAATCTGCCGGTACTGTTTTTCTATAGGAAATAGGTTTTATTAAAATAATCCAATGAAGTTATGAAACAAAGTTTAAAGAAATTAAAGAATTTCTCGTTGAAAGCTACCGACGGAGAAAAAGGAAAGGTAAAGAATTTTCTGTTTGATGAAAAAGACTGGACCATCCGGTACTTTGAAGCTGACATAGGAAATTTTTTCACCGATAAAAGAGTTCTGATCCCAACACACCACCTGGGCCTGACCGATACGGAGGATAAGCATTTTATTGTCAATCTGAATGTTGAGGATATCAAAAATTCTCCCGACCTCGAATATGACCTGCCTGTATCAAGGCAGTATGAAGCTTCTTTGCTTCAATACTACCAGGTTGAGCCTTATTGGCCTGAGGCTGTTGCCGGATATACAGGGCGTGAATCCATACTGGATCCCGGTTATGGATTCAGGGCTCCCAAATCAGCCGGACGGGTTGAAGAGTCTACAAGCCTCAGGAGTTTCAGTGAAGTCTCAGGATATTACATCAAGGCGATCGATGATCAGTTTGGGCATCTTGAGGACCTCATCGTTGATGACAGTACGTGGCATATTTTGTATGCTGTGATCGATACAAAAAATTTGTCCCCCTGGAGCAAGGAAGTCATACTTCCGGTGGAAGCTATCAGTGAAATCAGTTTTTTTGATAAAGAGGTGACAATTCCAATGCACAAGGATGAAATTAAAAATGCCCCTGAATATGATCCGGATAAAATTACGGAGCGGGAATATGATACCGGCGTGTACAAGTTTTATGGCTCAAGAATAAAAAGATAAATTCTGCCCCCATTTAATAATACCCAGACACTTCGATTACCTCGGGATGAATAAAATGCGTTCCGGGGTACTTTTTTTGTTCATGAAATATTCCAAACCTCCCGAATGACTTTTACGATTCCACCGGCACAATATTTCTGGCATCAAGATATGATCCGCTTTTAAATTCACGGGCCTTTATAATGGCTTTCGCAACAGTCCCGGCAGCTTCCATCGGTTCAGGCATCTGGCCACTTTCCCATTCCTGTTTAAGCCTGTCAACCACCGGGTAGTGTTCATTTTCAGGAAACTCGTAAATGTAATTCTGCATCTTGCTCTTTATCAGGCCGGGTGCCAGGGAACAAAAATGGGTGCCGGGATGTTCCTGTGCATAAAGCAGGATTAGCATGTTCAATGTGGCCTTTGATAGGGCATATGCATTCCACCCGCGAGATCCTGAAACCGAAGCCCCTGAAGATATACCAACAACCTGCCTTACTTCATCCATTTGCCTGAAAAGTACATCAATCAGAACTTTATTGGCCCATACATTGACATTCATGACTTCATGGATTTCATCCATTGGGGTATCCTTCATATCCTTTATTTCTTTTAATAACCCTGCATTTAATATAACAATGTCAAGTTCTTTAACACCGCTTAAAAATGAACCCACATTTGTTTCTATCTCAGAAAACCGGGAAATATCCTGGAAAAGAAACCTGAAATTTTCAAATAATTTTAATTCTTCATTCTGCCTTCTGCTGATGCCAAATACTGTATGCCCCAATTCCAGAAAATATTTTGCCAGTCCATATCCAAGTCCGGAATTTGTTCCTGTTATTAAAATATTCATAGCAATTCAATTTAAATTTTAACCTGTTTTTTGTGCCTTCCCGCAAATTCAATTCATCATATGAAAATTCTGTTCCAAAATAAAAGAGAATTCATGGCATGAAATTTACAACTTAACACATATGATTATAACACCTTAAAATATATAAAGAATGGAAATTATTTTGGGAATTTTATATCTGGTGATTATTGCCTTCCTGATTACCCTGTTTTTCAGGTTCCTGTTGCAGACAACCGGCCCCTGGGGTAGCTTTTGGTCATTTTTTACAATTATATTACTTGCTGTCATTGCAGCTAATGTCTGGATTTCCCCGATGGGACCGTATTTCTTTGAAAATATTTTCTGGGCACCGCCTTTGGCTGTAGGTCTGCTGATTGCATTGTTGCTTGCTGCAACAACACCCAGTCCTGTACTCAGAAGTAAATCTGAGGCCGAAAAAGAACATGCAAGGGATGAAGCTGCCGCTGTTGCCCTCGGAACCTTCTTCTGGTTCCTTATTATATTTTTAATCATCCTCATCCTGGCCGGATTGTTTATATCACCGGGAGCAGTAACCTGAAGATAGCTGTAAACGCACATTGTGGAGAAATTTCACATTTTTCAGGAGAAGTTCCTCAGGATTATCAGGAAGAAAATGATGTTCATTCTCATTTCCGTATGTACTTATCAATATCAAACTCAATATGAATTCAACTTTAACTCAACTTAAATTCAATTTTTATTGACTTTACATTGAAATTATATTGACTTTATATTGAGTTTAGGTTGAGTTTAATATAGACTTGGTTTCTATTCGGAGTTCATGATGCAGTTTTGGTTGAAGAGGGGTATATTTATAAAATGTAACATGCCATCATTATATGACAGATTGGTGTAGATATTGAGAAGTTTGTTTCTGAAATGATTTTCCGGGAATGAAATATCTAAAACCAGTATTTAAAAGAATAAAAAAACCATTCAGATGGGTCAGGGTCTTTCTGAAGCAGAAGTTGGGTTGGCTCGACAAGCCCAGGATTGTGCCTTACCGCGGATATGGAAACGAACATGAAGTCTTTATCAGGGGTATGGTGATCGAAGATAAAGGATTGTCGAAACCTATGGATAAACATAGATTCTGGCATAATTTACTGGCTACGATCAAGCGTTTTTCGAGCGACGAAATTCCCGGAGTAATGGTGAAGGCTGAATTGTTGGGTATTGAACTAACTGTGGAAACAGACGATCTGGGCTTTTTTGATTTCCATTTCCGGTTTGATCATAAAGCGGAGGTACTCCTTTCCAAAGAATGGCATATTGTTCATTTTGAGTTGCTGGATGAGATTGTGGAAGACCAGCCCCAGGTTTATGCCACAGGTGAAGTACGGGTTGTTCCTTCTGGCCAAAAGAGAATCATTGTTTCTGATGTCGATGATACTGTAATGATTTCCCATGCAACTCAAACCTTGAAAAAACTCAGGCTGATGCTTTTCAAAAATGCGCTTACAAGAAGTCCTTTTTCAAATGTGGGCGTATTTTATCATGGCCTTGCTGAAGGAAAAGATAAACTTGGCAACAATCCCTTCTTCTTTGTTTCGAGCAGCGAGTGGAATCTTTATGACCTTCTGGAGGATTTTTTTACTTTTCATAAAATTCCCAAAGGGGTATTTTTGCTTCGCACACTGACCTATTCCATTTATAAATTCTGGAAATCGGGGGGAGGCAGCCATGAGCACAAGTATGAGAAAATAAAAATGCTGATGGAATTTTACACTGATGCCGGTTTTATTCTGATTGGCGACAGCGGGCAGCATGATCCGGAGATTTATTCGCGGCTTGCTCTTGATTTTCCGGGCAGGGTTGAAGTCATTTATATCAGGACAATCAGGTCGAAGAGTTATCTTGAAAATGAAGAAAATCTTTATAAGAAACTTGCCAGGGTGGATACAACTTATCTTGAGGTTGCAGAAACACATGAAGCAGTGCATCATGCCACCAAAAATGGTTATACTTCCCTCGATCTGCTTACTGAAATTTAGTTATGCTAAAAAGCAGTATCAGATGATTACATTTGTGAATTCCTTGAGAAAAATGCGAACCTGATATATGTTTTTCAGCCGGAACTTTGAAGCCGAAGGTACAACCCCGGGGCCTACCTGGATGCTTATGCCCCAATCTGATAAAGATTCATATGCATCTTCATCGGTAACGTCATCGCCAATATAAACTGGCATGTACTTTTCTCTGTTGGTTAAGTTCAGCCTTTCAAGAATCCAGTGGACAGCTTTTCCTTTATGCCAGTCAATATCAGGTTTGATCTCAAGGATCATTTTGCCTTCACCAATTTTGAACCCGTCAGTTTTTTCAACGAGTTGAGTTACTTTTTGTTTTATATCCGGTACCTCTTCCTTTCTGGCATTTCTGTAATGAACAGCAATGGCATAGCGTTTCCGTTCAACCTGTACACCTTCAAACTTTCCTGAGAATAACTGCTGCAGCTGATTCTCGGCTTCATCAAGGCGGGGAAGGAGTGAGGCCGATTTTTCATGCTCCAGGTATAACCCTTCCGGTCCCGATATCCGGAATCCATGGCTGCCTGCATAAATAATTTGATCTATGTCAACCCTGTTTTTCAAATCTACCATATCCCTTCCGCTTACAACTGCAACATAAAGCCTGGATGCACATGACTTTAATATTTCTTTCATTTCATCGGACAGGTTGGCATCTTCAGGTCGGTTGACGATTGGTGTCAGTGTGCCGTCATAATCCAGAAAAATCACAGGGGTTTTATCATGTAAAAGTTCTCCGATTTTTGTGTATTCCGATGCAAATGGCGGAATGGGATTTTCAAATCTCATTTTTATTTCCGGGTCATTCAACAGGTCCAGTTTATCAAAATCATGTACAATCACATCGGCTCCGTTTTCACTTAATTCTTTTGCATTGTTTTGTTTGGGAATTCCTGCTACAAGACCGAAGCTTGCTTTACTGGCAGCCTGGAGCCCACTCACTGTTGATTCAAAAAGAGCACATTCTGAAGGGGAAAGCCCCATCTGCTTAACTGCTTCCATAAATAAATCTGCTTCAGGCTTATCCTTAAGCCCCATCTTTTTGGCTGCAGAACCATCCACCTTTATATCAAAAAGCTTCTTGAAATCTTCTGTATCTGGTATTTTGCTGAAGTGTTCATCTGATGATACCACAGCGGTCATAATACCTGCTTCCTTCCATTTCCTGATCCTGTTACAGATCTTTGTGTGGTAGTTTGTTGAAGCAGCAATCAGTAACTGGTTGAAAAGCCGTGACTTATTGTTTTCCAGGGCACAAATACTTTTTTCTCCCGGCGGGTCTTCGTGGCTGCCAAACGAAAGACTGATATCCCTGTATTCCAGAAAGTTTTTGATACGCTCAATTTTGGGCTTGCCCTCAATGAAACGTTTATATTCTTCTTCACTGAGCTGAGCCTTTTCAGGATAATTGTTTTTAAGAAAATCATTCAGTATTTGCTTCCAGACTGTTTGATGAAGCTGTTCCGAATCCAGAATGGTATCTATATCAAAAACAACTGCTTTAATTTGATTTCCTGTGATGACGTTTTTAAGGATCATTTATGTTACTCTGAAGAAAATTATACTGTTTTACTCCTGTTTGAATTATCTTGTGAAAAGACGATAAAATATTATGAATATCAATGGCAGGCGGTTTATCAGGTTAGTTGGTTCAGTTACATGCCGAAGGCATAGTACAGCACAGTACCCGGATCACTTTCATAAATACCTTCAATCATTACCCCGCCAGATGTTTTTTCGAGAATCTGGGTCAGTTCGCTAACTGACCGCACCTGCCGTGTATTAACACGTAAAATTATAAATCCTTCCTTGACAGGTGTTTCAGTTGCTAGTTTCCCATTATGCAGTTCAAGTACTTTCACCCCACCTGGTATTCCCAGTTTGCGTGCTTCTTCCCTGCTGAGCGTGGCCATTTCAGCTCCTAGTTGCTCATGCATGGTTCCTTCTTCTGCTTTTACAGCTTTGGTCGTTCCTTCGCTGCTTAACAGGGTGGCTGTCCGTGACATGTTTCTTTTGTCTCTGATAAATTTAACATCAACCCTGTCGCCTGGCCTGTGACTTGCAATCACTTCCTGAAGTTCGGATGCCTGGTTGACGGTTCTTCCATCTATTTCAACAATGACATCACCCGCCTGTAATCCTGCTTTTTCAGCTGCACTGCCTTCCAGTATGCTGTCGATATATACACCCTGGGTCACATCCAGGTTTTCTTCACGGGCAAATGCTCCCGAAATATTACGGATTGTGACACCCAGGTAACCACGTTGAACCTTGCCGAATTCAAGGATATCTTCAACTACTTTACTGACTATATTTGAAGGAACGGCAAATCCATAACCTGCAAAAGTACCTGTTTGGCTGGCAATGGCAGTATTGATGCCTATCAGCCCTCCCTGTAGATTTACCAGGGCACCTCCACTGTTTCCAGGGTTGATGGCTGCATCTGTCTGCAGAAATGATTCTATGGCATACTGTTCGTTGAGAATATTAATGTTTCTCGATTTGGCACTTATAATTCCTGCAGTAACTGTTGAGTTCAGATTAAAGGGATTGCCTATGGCCAGTACCCATTCTCCAACTTCTGTTACGTTGGAATCTACAATGGGGACTATCGGCAATCCTGTTTCTTCAATTTTTACAAGCGCCAGGTCGGTTGTGGGATCTGTCCCCAGAACCTTTGCCATGTATGACCTGTTGTCGTTTAGGGTTACTTCTATTTCATCGGCATTGTCTATGACATGATTGCTTGTAACAATGTACCCGTCAGGATTTATGATGACCCCGGAACCACTTCCCCTTGCCTGTCGTGGAGCTTCACCTCTTCCACGCTGTTGGTCATTATATCTGTCAAAGAACTCTTCTCCGAAGAATTCCCTGAACGGATCGGGCAACTGTTGCCTTCCTGCACTTCCCTGACCCATTGTTACTACAGAACTGATATGGACAACTGCTCCCATCAGTTTTTGTGAGATATCTGTGAAATCGAGTGGAATAATTTCCCCCTCTTCATTCACCGTATATACTGAATTGTGAGAAGGAACCTGAGATGTCAGGTGTTCGATCCTGACAACCCTGTTCTGGCCATCAAGGTCAAATATAAAAAAAGCAGCTATTGTCAGCGCTGAACCGATAATAGCTGCCAGTATGGGGATCGTAAAATTTTTCATCATTGTGTGGATTATGGGGTAAAATAGTAACAGCAAAAAGGGCACTCAGAATCATAATGTAATGTCAGTTGCCCACAGGTTCATTTTAGACTTGCTGTCATTGAAATTTCAATGGCAGAAAGTGCTTTTGAAACCGGGCAGTTCTTTTTTGCCAGGTTAGCCAGTTCATTAAACTCATTTTCATCAATTCCGGGTATTTCTGCCTGAAGAATCAAATGACTTTTTGTAATGCCAAAACCATCATCCTGTTTAGTGAGTGATACTTCGGCTACTGTTTCAATCGATTTAACGTCATATCCTTTTTCAGAAAGAATTAATGATAATGCCATCGAAAAACAGCCTGCATGTGCAGCTGCTATAAGCTCTTCAGGATTGGTTTCATCGCCTTCCTCAAAACGGGATCTGAAGTTATAGGCAAAGGTTTTTTCAATTGAATCGAGTTTCAGGGAACCTTTTCCCTGTTTGAGATCGCCTTCCCATTTAGCATGTGCCTTTCTGGTTTTCATTTTCTAAATTTTTAATTTTATAAGTAAAATATTTTTCCGGATTACTGAATGTTATTATAGTAGTCATGAATTTTCAAAGATGTAAGACCACTTCAACATAATTTAGTAACTAGGATATAAAGATTTGAACAGTTCTGGTGTAACTTTGGTTCGGTTACCAGCCAAACTATATTAATGGCAACAACAGTTTTATTCATCCATCTCAATATTACTGCTTAGCCAGTTGAAGATTTCATCTGTATCACTTTTTCTGCACAATTCTGATCCGGGAGTCATTGTGGCTGCCGTACCGGCAGCTACACCATAACGAATCGCTTTTTCAGGCCAGAATCCTCTTACGCAGCCAAGCACCATGCCTGCAACCATTGAATCACCTGCACCAACTGCACTTACCACCGGCATAACAGGCGGTACAACATATTCTATCATATCATTTCTTGCCAGCATAGCACCTTTTTCTCCCAACGATACAATCAAAAGGGTACAGTATCCTTTGTCCAAAATACTTTTTGCTGCCTGATCCAGTTCCATCCCCGTCAGCATAGGCTTATCGAGCAATTCCTTCATCTCCCTGAGGTTGGGTTTGGCCATGTAAACACCCTCCTCCAATGCAAGCCTGAGAGCAGGACCTGAACTGTCAATTACCATTTTGATGTCATTTTTTTTTGCATGTGCGGCAATCCTTGCATAAAAATCATCAGGTACGCCTGGGGCAAGACTACCGCTTGCAATGAGGTAATCAGGTTTAGGAGTTATTTTTAAAATGGTATCCAGAAGGTTTTGCCACTCCTTCTTCTGCATTTCGGGGCCCGGCATGACAAAACGGTAGTGTTCGCCTGATTTATCTTCATAAACCATGATATTTTCCCGCGTGTTGCCTTCCGTTTCAACAACTTTAAGATTTATTCCTTCTTCATGCAAAAGTTGGCTGAGCTTTTTTCCATTTTCACCACCCGCCATGATAATCGCAAGTGAGTCGCTGCCTAGCTTATTTAAGGCCCGCGATACATTGATTCCTCCTCCGCCCGGTTCATGAACGGGTGATTTGCATCTGGTTTTTTTTAATGGGACAACCAGGTCGGCAATTGTGGAAGTATCCAGGACAGGATTGACAGTAACAGTTACTATTTTCATTCCAATATAATTTTTAGTTAAATGACGTATTCCTCTCCAGTTTCTTTACCTAATTTAAAACTGATTACAGCAGCAGTGTTAAGAACACTTAAAATGAAGCTTTCTGGTGATTCTGTTAAAAGGTTATGAAATTTTTGCATTTCAGGTGATTTTACTTGTACAGTGAAAATTGTGATTTTTGAGGTTACCGGAATCTATCTCAATGTTATTTCATTCCTTATTTGATTGCTGCATATGTAATAATGAAAATACTTTTCATTTGTATTGTGAACATCTGTGGGTGTAGAGAAAATTCTATGCCGAAAAGGGAAACAGGAGATTTATTCCGCCGGAACTGGCATCTGCAGGGATTTATGGTTTAAGAAATGCAAAGACATTTGTACAGAAAAATCCACAATCTGAGGTTAAAGTCCCCATTCAATAAAACCAGTGTCCGTTTGAGTAAAACTGAATACAATGAATAACAGGAAAGGCTGGCAGTCGTTATTTAAGAATTTCTATTTCGTATTGCTTAATTTTATTGTACAGGGTTTTTCTGTCAATATTCAGCATTTTTGCAGCCTTGCTTTTGTTGTAATTCGATTCAATTAGGGCATTGATGATCACTTCCTTCTCGGTTATGAGTGTAGCCTGCTTTAATTCTGTGACTTCGCTGCGGCCGGAAGAGGATTCATTTCTTGTGCTGGACTGAAAACTGTTATATCTGATCTCGTTTGGCATGACCTCAGGTTTGATCAGATCACCTTGCGATAAAAGAACCGCCCTGTTGATCACATTCTGAAGCTCTCTGATATTGCCATGCCAGTTGTATTTGTAAATCAAGGCCTTAGTGTCCGGATCAAAACCTGTAATGTTTTTATTAAATGCTTTATTTGCCCTTTCAATAAAGAAATTAGCAAATTCCATAATGTCATCACCCCGTTCCCTTAGGGGGGGCAGAATAATTTTGAATGCATTCAGCCGGTGATATAAATCTTCCCTGAACTCATTGGCTTCAACCTGTTTCAGCAAATCTTCATTGGATGCGGTGATAATACGCACATCCACCTTTATTACTTTGTTGTCACCAACCCGGTTGATGAATCTTTCCTGCAGAGCCCTGAGCAATTTGATCTGGTTTTCATATGGCAGGTTTCCTACCTCATCAAGAAAAAGAGTACCTCCTTTTGCCTGTTCGAAATACCCCATTTTATTGTTGATGGCACCTGTAAAAGATCCTTTGATATGCCCGAAAAGTTCACTGTTGGCCAGGTCTTTGGGTATTGCGCCACAGTCAACTGCAACAAAAGGTTTTTTGCTTCTAGCACTGGCATAATGAATGGCTTTGGCAATAAATTCCTTGCCTGAACCTGTTTCTCCTTCAATCAATACGGTAAGGTCGGTTGGAGCTACCACCTTCACAAGCTTCATCACTTCTTTTATTTCTTTGCTGCTGCCGGTGATAAAGCTGTTTTTGAATTCATTTTGAGTTTCTTTCCCTTCTTTTGATTCAAGCGCCTTATTGATTAGAATTTTAATTTCTTCAGGCTGGACAGGCTTTGTAACATAATCAAACGCACCTGATTTGATTAACTTGACAGCCATCTTAATTTCTGCGTAGGCTGTCATGATAATTACAGGCAGTGAGGGTTTTTTTGCTTTTATTTCTTGCAGAACTTCATAACCATCTGTATTGGGAAGCCGGTAGTCGCATAATACAACATCAAAATGACTGTTTTCAACCATTTTGATACCGTTTTTGCCGGAATATGTACCTTGCGTTTCAAAACCACTTTGTTTAAGGTGATTTACAAGCAAATCACACATAAACGTATCATCATCAATTACTAATATTTTTTTCATAGACTACATACCCCAGAAATTTCGAACTTTAAATTAGTATAAATCAACATAAAGTTTTTTCTTCCAATTAGTACAAAGATATCACATTATTTTAAAAGTAGTGAATTTAATAAATTTTCGACGCTATCAATTTTTAGATGAAAATGATTCATGGAGTGGAGCTTTTTGAAGAAGTGGATTTAACCATACAACAAGTTTTCTCCGCATATTTGTAGGTAAGGGTATGCTATTATAATGACAAAATGATGGCTTGATATAAAACACAAATGGGAACTATTCTTTAACGAATAGTTCCCATTCACCCGATTTAACCGAAGTTACACGGGCGCCAGGTTACGGTTATTGTGGCCGGCATTGTTTTATCTTTGCAGATCTAACTTTGCCCATTATTCATTGTTTCAACTTTCTACGGTATGAATCAATGAATAGTCCGTTCGGTTTTCCGGATTACCTTTCCGGACGAAGTGCCAGTTTATGTGCTGCCTGTAAATGCCCTGAAGCACTACCTGTAGCATAAAGCATCGTCAGGTTTTAACACCTGATTGCACTTTGCAGTGTGGCTTGTGTCAGGTTTAACCCTGTCATTTGCCTTCTGCATGCTGGCTCAATCTTGAAAGAACGTAAGTTACTTCCGGTGACTGATTGAAAAGCTGGCTTTTATACCATCTGTTTCAAACTCCGGCTTCTCTGATGTGCCTTCCCGAAGGTCGGTAAGAATCGGTTCCGGTTTCAACTAAGTAACTTTCCCCTTTTCCACATTTTTGAAGCTGCCTTTTATCGCTCACCTGATAGAAACAAAGCTAGTAAATAAAACAACCTGTGTCAAGTATTTTAAGTTTATTTAATAAACGTGATTTAAACTGCACTTATCAACAAATGTTAATATGTTTCTGTGTGCTAAAGTGCTGTTAGTGAAGCCATAACCATTGAAACTGTATGGAGTCTCTTTTTTCAGGTTCAATTTCCAGTGTAATTTGATAATATTCTTTTTCCGGAAAATTGATTTTACCCATTGTATTTGAGGAAAAATTATCTATGATCCAGTTGGAATTTGGTTCACCAACTGTTTTTCCTGAGAGTTTTACCTGGTGTTGTAATGTGGTTCCCGCTGCAGTTAAAGTTGTTTTGCTTTTAGATCCCTTACCTTGAAAATGATAGGAAATGTCAACCTTTTTCATGCCTGGTTCATCCACATATATTTCCCACTCAAGCTTTAAAGGAGAGGTAACAACAGCATGTTGTGGAATGGTGCCGTTTCGGCTTTTTGGCAGGATCATTATCTGTTCTGTTGACTGGGATAGATTTAACGGGGTCAGTGAATACCCTCCATCTGTTGTTTTCCCTGCCAGTCCCGGCTTAAACTCAGGTTCTGTGGAATATTCGGCTACAACTACTGTTATATACTGATCGGGCTGCAGTACTGGCAGGTCTATTTCTGTGAAAACTTCAGAATAACGGAAGGGTAGGGACTTTTTTTGTTTGTCAGCGAGAAGATAAATTTTCTCCGGTTTTGACGAGATGCCAGTCAGGTTGAGTTTTTTGTTGAGTGGCCAGTTGTATATATGAAAATAAAGCTTGTAAATACCATGATCTTCTTTGCTTGTGATTTTTCCCCAGTCATGCAGGTCTTTATCCAGTTCAATGGCACCGGCTCCATAAACCGATTCACCGTTTACACTTAACCAGCGTCCCATTTCAAGCATCCTGTGTGAAATTTCATAAGGCACATCTCCGTTGGCACGCGGTCCGATGTTCAGCATGAAATTACCATTCAGGCTCACATTGCCAATGAGTGACTTAAGCAGGGTTGTAGTTGATTTCCATTCAGTATCCAGTGCATGGTACCCCCAGGAATGGGCGACTGTTGCGGGCGACTGCCAGGGAAAATCTTCCCTGGTACTGCCCAACTGGTTATCGCCCATAGTTTTGAAATCGATGTCAGGATCTTCTTCTATTGAAAGTCCCAGGCGTGAGTTGATGATGCATCCAGGCTGCAATTCCCTGATCAGGCTTTTCAGTTGAAGCAATTGTTCTTTTGTAACAACAGTTTTTGAATGATGTATCCACATGTCGAACCAGAACATTCCGATATCCCCATAATTGGTTAACAGTTCACGAACCTGGGGAATCACTTTTTCCTGCCAGTATAGATCATAATCTTCAGGTGCAATTCCTGTTATTTCCCGTGTATGATCCCAGCCGTACTGATGTTCCCAGTCAACCCAATGCGAATAGTACAGGCCCATTTTCAGTCCATGCTTTTTGCAGGCTTCTGCCAGTTCACGTACTATGTCACGGGAAGGACTGAGGTAATTTCCAAGATCATAATCGCCCACCTTGCTGTCCCAAAGGGCAAACCCGTCGTGATGCTTGGCCGTGAATGTAACATACTTCATCCCGGAATTTTTAGCCAGTACCACCCATTCTTCCGGGTTAATTTCACTCCAGTCGAACCGGTCGAGAAGCGAAAGGTACTCATTCCTGTCAATCCTGTTGCGGTATAAAATCCATTCGGCATAATCGTTGTCATTGCGGAGTTTTTCCCCTTTCCAAATGCCTTCTGCTGCACTGTACAACCCCCAGTGTATAAACATCCCAAAACGGGCATCGGTAAACCATTTGGCTCGCTCATTGGTATGCTCCTGAGCAATGGATGAATATGCCACCAGAACCAGGATAAGCTGGGTCAGGAGCCTTTTCAATAAAATTGGTTTCATGATATGGATTCATTTAAGTTATAACGAAAGACAAATGGTTTCTATTAAAAGGGAGAATGTGAGGACGCGATGAGAATCAAACTCAGGATAAACGTCTCTTGAAATCTTCATACTTAAATTGCCTGACGGTTTTCAATTCGTCATTTTCAGTCCAGATTGCAATGGCCGGATGTTTTACCCCATTGAACATTGTTGTTTTTACCATGGTATAATGGATCATGTCTTTAAAGATGATGCGGTCGCCCGGCTTGAGTTCGCGGCCAAAATCATATGCTTCCATATAATCGCCTGCCAGACAACTGACCCCTCCCAGCCGGTAAAGGTATTTACTTCCATCAACCGGATCAGAAGCACCTATTATGCCCGGACGGTATGGCATTTCAAGGGTGTCGGGCATATGGGCTGTAAACGATACATCCAGGATAGCCGTGCTTACTCCATGGTAGGTTACCACATCCTGCACCGTTGAAACAAGAACTCCTGTTTCCCAGGCAAAGGCACTGCCGGGTTCAAGAATGACCTTAACATTGTATTTCTCCCTGAAATTCTTTAGTAACTGAACCAGGTGGCTATGGTCATATCCCGTGCGGGTCATCAGGTGACCGCCCCCCATATTGACCCATTTTACCTTATGCAGGTGTTTCCCGAATTTCGCTTCAAGGTTTTGTAAAACTTTTTCAAGGCTGAAGGAACTGGATTCACACAACACATGAAAATGAATGCCTTCTATTCCTTCAGGAAGGTCAGCAGGGAAAGTATCACTCCCCACACCCAGTCTCGATCCTTTTGCCCCGGGATTATAGAGGTCGGTCTGTACATCGGAATATTCAGGATTTACCCTGATGCCACAGGAGATGGGATGGCCTGCCTGCTGAGTGCGGGGGTAAAACCTTTCGAACTGGCTGAATGAATTAAAAACAATATGACTGGAATATTTAAGCAATTCATCAAATTCATCCTCAAAATACACCGGAGCATATACATGAGCGCGGGTTTTCATTTCCTCGAAACAAAGCCTGGCCTCATAAAGGGAACTTGCTGTGGCACCTTTGATATATTGCCTTACCAGAGGAAAGGTGCTCCACATGGCAAAGCCTTTGAATGCAAGTATGATTTCTATTCCGGCTTGTTGCTGTACCCCGGCTATGAGTTCCAGGTTTTTCCTGAGCAATTTTTCTTCCAGTACAAATGCCGGAGAAGGAACTTTTGTGTAATCCAAAGTGGTAAAAAATTTAAGAGCACAGGAAATTCATCTATTGAATTTCCTGTGCTGTATTTGATGATTATAATTCAAGGTCCACATTGAAGGCTTCCTGCCACGGAAGGCCATGTTCACCTATTTTTTCCATAAATGGATCAGGGTTAAATTCTTCCACATTGAATACCCCCCGTCCGTTCCATTTACCTGTCAGCACCATCATGGCACCCAGCATGGCAGGAACTCCTGTTGTGTATGATACAGCCTGTGTGCCTGTTTCCTTGTAGGCTACCTCATGGCTGCAGTTATTCCATATGTAATAGGTTTGTTCCTTGCCGTCTTTAATTCCCGTGATCCGGCAGCCTATGGACGTTTCGCCATGGTAGTTTTCTCCCAGTTCACCCGGATCGGGAAGTACATATTTAAGGAATTCGAGCGGGATTACATCAACTCCTTTGTATTTGACAGGATCGATACGTGCCATACCTATATTCTGTATCACGCGCAGGTGTGTAAGGTACTCCTGACCGAAAGTCATCCAAAAGCGGGCACGCTTCAGGGTCGGAAAATTTTTTACAAGCGATTCCAGTTCCTCATGGTAGATCAGGTAAGAGTCGCGTGGCCCGATATTGGGATAATTCAGCACTTTTTTAATTTCATGTGGTTCTGTTTCTACCCACTTGCCATCTTCCCAGTATTTGCCTTTTTGGGTTACCTCCCTGATGTTGATCTCAGGATTGAAGTTGGTGGCAAATGCTTTCCCATGATCACCTGCATTGCAGTCTACAATGTCGAGAGTATGTATTTCATCGAAATGATGCTTTGCTGCATAGGCAGTATAAATACTGGTTACTCCGGGATCAAAACCACAGCCCAGAACTGCCATAATTCCCTTTTCCTTGAACCTTTCATTATAAGCCCACTGCCAGCTGTATTCGAATTTTGCTTCATCCTTGGGTTCATAATTGGCTGTGTCGAGATAGTTGACACCAGTTTCCAGGCATGCATCCATAATGGGCAGGTCCTGGTAGGGAAGGGCTACATTGATTACCAGTTCAGGTTTATACCTGTTGATGAGGTCAACAACCTCCTGCACATTGTCGGCATTGACCTGTTCAGGAGTTATCCTCCCTTTGCCTACTTCACGTGCAATGGTTTCACACTTCGATAAAGTACGGCTGGCAAGAACTATATCAGAAAAAACATCGGGGTTGTCGGCACATTTGCTGGCTACAACCCGGCCAACCCCGCCGGCACCAATAATCAATACTCTGCTCATAATATTTCCTGTTTTTGAAAATTACATTTAAAAAACTCTGTTATTTAAAGGAATATGATATTTTCGCACCATTTACCATTTTGCCTTTAATTTAAAGCAAAATAAACAAATTTTAATGAACAGTTTATCAGGACATCGTGATTTTAACCCCAGCGGGGTAGGATTAAAAAATGGTAATTTTATCGGGTTACCGTATAGCGAGGCTACTGCCAAAGTAATTTTAGTCCCTGTTCCATGGGATGTAACAGTTTCTTTTGGTGAAGGAACTGCATCGGGCCCTCAGGCTATTTTGGATGCCTCTGTTCAGCTCGATCTATATGACCCTGATGTACCTGATGCATGGAAACTGGGTATTTATATGGAACCTGTAGATCAGGATCTGATAGAACGAAAACAGGATCTCCGTAAAAAGGCTGCAGCATATATTGATTTTATTGAAAAGGGAGGTATAGCCGCAGAAGATTATTCAATGCAGCAAATCCTGGATGAAGTGAATACCGGGTGTGAAGCCATGACTTACCGGGTTTATTCAAAAACTAAAAAGCTTCTTGAGTCAGGTAAAACCGTAGGGCTTGTTGGCGGTGACCACAGCATCCCGCTCGGATACCTGCAGGCCCTGGGTGAAAAGTACGAAAGCTTTGGGATCCTGCATATTGACGCCCATATGGATCTTAGAAACAATTACGAAGGATTTACCTGGTCGCATGCATCAATATTTTATAATGCAATTCAGCAGCAGCAAATAGTAAAGCTTGTGCAGGTAAGTATCCGTGATTTTTGTGATGAAGAAAAGGATGTTGTAAAGGCAGAAAATAAAAGAATAAAGGTTTTCACAGATTTCGATCTGAAGGAAAATGGATTCAAGGGAGTGAATTGGAATGAACAATGTGGAAAAATCATAGAAGAACTTCCCCAACTGGTTTATGTGAGTTTCGATATGGATGGCCTTGATCCTAAGCTTTGTCCGCATACTGGTACGCCAGTCCCGGGGGGACTTGAATTTCAGGAGGCAGTATACCTGCTTAAAAAGCTTGCAGAAAGCGGACGTAAAATAATTGGTTTTGATGTTTGTGAAACAGGAAACCACCCCTGGGATGCAAATGTTGGGGCACGAATCATATATAAGTTAAGTAACCTGATGGGGCTTTCCCTGGGACTTATTTAGAACGGAATGATGGATAATCAGTCTAAAAAAGCAGGGATATTCAAGCGGCTGTTAAACTGGACAGAACGTGCCGGCAATGCTTTGCCGCATCCTGCCACACTCTTTGCATTATTTGCACTAACTGCTTTAGTGGTTTCCCTGGCAGGTCACCTGTTGGGGTGGGAGGTTACTCATCCTGCCACCGGCGAAATTGTCCGTCCGGTGAATCTTTTGTCGCGTGAGGGAATCCACCGCATCCTGCTGGAGATGGTGGATAATTACACAGGTTTTGCTCCTCTGGGAATTGTAATGGTTGCTATGCTGGGCATTGGAATTGCAGAAAAAAGTGGATTGGTGCATACGATCATTAGGTTGCTGGTATTAAACTCACCCAAGAAACTGCTTACTTTTGTCATTGTATTCTCTGGCGTATTATCAAATGTTGCTTCTGATATCGGTTATGTTTTGCTTATTCCCATGGCAGGTGTTATATTTCTTGCTGTAGGCCGTCATCCCCTGGCCGGTATGGCAGCTGCATTTGCCGGCGTTTCGGGGGGCTTCAGCGCCAACCTGGTACTGGGTACTATCGATCCTTTGCTGGCAGGTTTATCGGAAGAAGCAGCACGTATCCTTGATCCGGTTTATGAGGTGAATGCCACAGCCAATTATTATTTTATGGTTGCTTCTACTTTCATCATTGCTTTTGCAGGAACAATCGTAACTGAAAAACTTGTGGAGCCAAGGCTGGGGAAGTATACAGGAGAAGGCTCGGAGGATAATAACAAGCTTGAGCGGCTTTCAGGTAAGGAAAAAAAAGGATTGCTCATGGCAGGACTGGTCTTTCTGGGTATTTTAGGCATTACACTGGCAGGGATCATTCCGGAGGGTGGTTTTTTCCGTGGTGACGATGGTAGTTTGTTAAACTCTCCGCTCATCAAAGGTGTGGTAGCAATGCTTTTCATAACTGCAGGAGGAATGGGGCTTGCCTATGGATTTACAACCGGTGTTTTTAAAAGCGATGCCGATGTGATGAACGGTCTTGCTGGTTCAATGAAATCATTGGCTACATATCTGGTTCTTGTATTTTTTGCCGCTCAGTTTGTAGCATACTTCAAATGGAGCAACCTTGGAATTATTCTGGCAGTTGAAGGGGCAGAAATGCTGATGAAAGCCAACCTGGGACTGATCCCCTTAATGATTCTTTTCATCCTGTTGTCAGCATCGGTTAATATGCTCATGGGCAGTGCTTCTGCAAAATGGGCCATTCTGGCACCAGTTTTCATTCCCATGTTCATGATTATGGGTTATTCGCCTGAACTGTCGCAGGTCGTCTACAGAATTGGCGACAGTGTCACCAATGTCATATCTCCTATGATGAGCTTCTTCGCCCTGATAATTGCCTTCTTTCAGAAATATGATCCAAAGGCTGGCATAGGAACCATCGTGGCTTCCATGATACCATATACATTGGTTTTCCTGGTAGTCTGGATTTTACTTCTTATAGTGTGGCTTTTATTGGGGATTCCTCTTGGTCCCGGTGCAGGAATTCATTATGTAGTACCATAAAAAGCTGCATAAAGCTGAATTTGGTAAGTTGAAGTTTCTAAAACCTTTATGGAAAAATGTTGTTTTTGTTATCTGAATTCTTTTAGCCTGTGTATAATTTAATGTAACTTGTGAAATAAAGGTATAGCAGAGAGAAATAACATCACAATGTGGTTTTATCAGGTTGCCAACTCATATAAGAGGTAGGAGAGCAGTCTCTTATTTTCAACAAAATCTGGGTTAAGGGTGCTGTCAGCAAGAAGGGGATATGAATAAGAAAATCAATTTTGATATCAGGATTACACTGATTTATCTTTTCTTCGGTATCGGGTGGATATTGTTAACCGATTTATTGTTACAACTATTTATAGAGGAAGACCATTACCAAAACGCATTTCAATCAGTAAAAGGTGTTCTGTTTGTGGTAGTGAGTGCTGTTGTAATTTTCTTTATTGCCCGGTATTATAAGCGACAACAGCAGGAGATTACCAAAAATTTACTGGATGCAAAAAATCTGGCAGAAGAAAATGACCGTTTAAAATCAGCTTTCCTTGCCAATTTAAGCCATGAGATCAGAACTCCTATGAATGGTATAGTGGGGTTTATCAGTCTGCTTGAAAACCGCGTGCTTTCCCAGGAACACATGGAAAAATATCTCGGACAGGTAAAAAAGAGCAGTGACCGCATGTTGGAAACCATCAATAACATTGTTGAAATCTCACGGATTGAATCGGAAGAGCTTCCTGTATATAAAACGAAAGTTAATATTCATACAATGCTCAGAAACCTGCATGATTCATTTTTGCCTGCAGCGAAGGAGAAAGGTTTGGAACTTCTTTTAAATAATGAAGTTCAGCCTATTGATGCTAAAGTAGAGACGGATAAAAACAAACTGGAATCCATTCTTGGTAATCTGATTAAAAATGGAATTAAATTTACAAATAGCGGAGTGGTGGAGATAGGTTCCCGACGCAGTAATGATTCTGTTTTATTTTATATCAGGGACACAGGTACAGGGATACCCGACGAATGGCATGAAATCATTTTTGAGCGTTTTGCACAGGTAGATTCATCGTTAGCAAGTCCTTACGAAGGATTGGGCCTGGGTTTGCCTATTGCAAAATTCTACACCGGATTGCTGGGAGGAAAACTGTGGCTTGAATCGCAGGCGGGGTCAGGCAGCACATTCTGGTTGTCGATACCTTTTAAAATGGATAGCTGATCGATCCGAGTATTTCCTTCAACCTTTTTCAGTCTTTATCCCTGAAGAGGTGAAAGAAGCCATGTGCTTTTCTGGTTTTATCATCCCGCCCTCTTCCTTCAATAATATAATAGTAAACTCCGGGAGTTGCAAAACGCCCACCTGATCGCCCGTCCCACACCGTGGCTGCGTAAGTATCATCGAATCCGCGGACATTGTCGTTTTCCCAGAAATGGATGCGCTTACCCCACCGGTTAAAAATTGATATTTTAATGCTTTGCATTGACCAGAATTGTACGATAAACCCATCGTTGATTCCATCGCCGTTCGGTGTAAACACATTAGGCACTGCAACAAAAGAAGTGTCAACTACTATAAAACCCTGAAGATAAGCAGTGTCGACACATGCATGAAATTCCGATGTATTTTTAGCAACAAGCTTTACCTTATAACTGCCTGAAGTTTCATAGGTGTAAACCGGGTTCTCGTCGTAAGCCACAAGCGAAATGCTGTCGATAGGTTGCTGTGTACTTTCCGATTCCCTTTTGATGTCATCGAGGCTACGGTAGAAGAACCATTCATATGAACCAGGATCAGCGTTTTCCGACAGGTTGTTAAACTTTACTTCAAGAGGTGCCTCACCTTCCATCGGTTCGGCTGTAAACGCTGCGAGCGGTACAATAGATTCGTAAAGTATATTGGCTGTCACTTCACATCCAAAACGGTCATAGATTCTTAAAGTGTATTCAGTATCTATTGAAGGAGGATTGGATACCCTGAAGTTTAAATTTCCTGATAGCGCAATTTCTCCTTCGCTCCATTCAGCTTTTATATCCTTAAAAACTTCCAGTTGATTATTACTTGTTATATCGTAATAAATCAAAGGCGAAGTTGTGAATTCCCCTTCCAAAAGAAATGATTCACATGTTGATTCAGAGAGGGAAGCACTGGCTGTTGACCAGTTGTTAAATACCCAGGCGCGGTAGATATCTGTGGTTGCACCCTGGGTTACAGTAACGCGGTATCCTCCGTTTTCCAGATTCTGAACAACAGACTGCTGTTGTTCAGTGCTTTCAGAAAAATAAAATTCAAAGGCAGCAGTAACTGGATTATATTTCTCCCATAAAAATGTTTTTGTTCCGGTGAGTGCAGTCTGCACCTGTAACGATGCAGGAGTGGCAGGCGAATCCGGACTGCAGAAAATAAAAATATCATCCTGTTGCTGAAATGCAGTGTATTCTGTTTTTACAGCAGCCTGGGCGGCAGGAGCAGTAATCTGAGCTTTCACTATATGAACATTCAGCAGAAACAGAAAACCAAGTAAGAAGTATAAGGTGCATTTATTTTTCATAAAACCCATAAACTTAAAGCTACAATATTAACGTATAATTTTTATTTAATTGTTTGGGCATATATAAAAATCGACAGGATATTGCTTTTCTATTTTTCCATTATTGTTCTTTGTGTTTCCCGGAGAAGCCTGAAAAGTAGACATTTGTAAAAAATAGTTATCATTGTATCATAAATTCTTGAAAAATGAGTATGAAAATACTATGATTCCCTGAAACAACTTCTATTTTTGTTTTTTCATAATGACACTCAATTTAAATGGTTTTCGATTACCTCAAAGATCTGAATAAGTCACAGCAGGAAGCAGTAGTTTCAACCGAAGGACCCGCACTGATTATTGCCGGTGCAGGTTCGGGAAAAACCAGAGTGCTTACCTACCGTATTGCTCACCTGCTCAAACAAGGTGCCCGCCCTTCTTCTATTCTAGCCCTAACCTTTACCAACAAGGCCGCAAAGGAAATGAAGGAACGTATCGGTTCGGTTATGGGGGAGAAAATGGCCCGTTATTTATGGATGGGTACCTTCCACTCCGTTTTTGCCCGGATTCTGAGAGCAGAACATGAAACCATAGGTTACCCATCAAATTTTACGATCTTCGATTCGGCCGATAGTAAAAGTCTCATCAAAACGATTATAAAGGGTTTTCAGCTTGATGATAAAACATACAAGCCAGGCAGCGTTGCAGCACGGATTTCAATGGCTAAAAACAACCTGATTACTCCAAAGCTTTATGCTGAAAATTCAGAAGTCAGAATAGCTGATAAGGCCATGCGTATGCCTGCTGTAGCTGAAATATACAAGGAGTATGTTAAGCGGTGCAGGCTTTCGGGTGCCATGGACTTCGACGACCTTCTGCTAATAACAAATGTCCTGTTTCGCGACTATCCCGACATCCTGTCGAAATACCAGCAACGGTTCGATTACATCCTCGTGGATGAGTACCAGGATACAAATTATGCCCAATATCTCATTATTAAAAAGCTTGCTGCCGCACACAGGAATATTTGTGTAGTTGGTGATGATGCACAAAGTATCTATTCCTTCAGGGGAGCCCGTATAGAAAACATACTGAATTTTCAGTCGGATTACCCTGACCATAAAATATTTAAGCTTGAACAGAATTACCGATCCAGCCAGACTATTGTAAATGCAGCCAACAGCATCATTGCCAGAAACAAAAAACAGATACCGAAAAAGGTGTTTTCAGAAAACGCTCCGGGGAAAAGTATCAGGGTAATTTCTGCATTGACTGATAATGAAGAAGGATTCCTTGTTGCCCAGGAGATTTCGGAAACCCAGTTACGCGATCATTACAAAAACCAGGATTATGCCATCCTTTATCGCACCAATGCACAATCAAGAATATTCGAGGAAGCTTTAAGGAGAAGAAATATTCCCTATAAAATTTATGGAGGCCTCAGTTTTTATCAGCGGAAAGAAATAAAGGATTTGCTTGCATACTTTAGGTTGGTAATCAATCCGTGGGATAATGAAGCATTAAAACGTATCATAAACTATCCGGCACGTGGGATTGGAGATGCAACCTTATCGAAACTCGAAACGGCTGCAGTCGATGCTGAGGTATCCATCTGGAAAATAATCACCGGTCTTTCTGAAAACAGGTTGGGACTTAACCAGGGAACTGTTACAAAATTAACACGGTTTGCTGCACTCATTGATCAGTTTACAGCGATAGCTGCCGGTTCAGATGCATGGGAGGCTGCTAAAACGATTGCCGAAAAAACCGGAATGCTTGTTGAATTAAGCAGTGACAAATCGCCTGAAGGTTTAAGCCGTCATGAAAACATACAGGAATTGCTGAACGGCATCCAGGAATTCAGTATCAGCGCCATTGAGGAAGACAGGCCGGCAAAACTTGAGAATTATCTTGAAGATGTGGCACTGCTTACTGATCAGGATAATGAAAAAGATGAAGACCGCGATAAGGTTACCATGATGACCATTCATTCGGCAAAAGGACTCGAGTTCAAAAATGTTTTTGTGGTAGGACTCGAAGAGAACCTGTTCCCATCTGCACAGGCCGAAGAAAAAAGATCAGAGGAAGCACTTGAGGAAGAGCGCAGGCTTTTTTATGTTGCCCTGACCCGGGCGAAGGATAATGCCTGGTTTAGTTTTGCTAATCAGCGTTACCGTTGGGGTAAGCTTGAATTCTGTTCTCCCAGCCGCTTTCTGGTTGAAATGGATCCCTCATTCCTTACAGGATTTTCTTTTAATAATCAGCGCTCACCTGCAGAACGGCACGAAAGAGTATCTACCGGATACAGGGAACGGACTATTCCCCGCGGACAGTTAAACACTCCTCCTGCAAAACCATGGCGACCTGAGGCATTTGTCAGGAAACCTGAAGCCGCCTCCGTTCAAAATGTCGATAATTCGGATTTTATGGCTGATAATCCTGATAAAATAGTGCAGGGTATGACTGTCGAACATCAGCGTTTTGGTACAGGAAAGATACTAAAGGTTGAAGGTATACCGCCTAATCGTAAGGCAACTGTGTTCTTCCAGAATGCAGGGACCAAACAGCTGCTGTTGAAGTTTGCACGGCTGAAGATCAGGCATGATTTTTCCTAAAATCATGGGGAGAGTGGCTAATTGCAAAGAAATGATTAGATTTGCATGGTTATAAACTCCCACTTGCTCCTGTAAATAAAATAGTTGTAAATAATTTAATCAATTCATGGATTATAATACTCAAAGAAAGAAGCTTCCGATGCCGGAATACGGAAGGAATATACAGTATATGGTCGACCACCTGTTTACCATCGAAGACCGGGAAAAAAGAAATCAGTCGGCACAGGCACTGATCGATGTAATGGGCAACCTTTATCCGTATTTACGGGACGTGGCTGAATACAAGCACAAATTATGGGATCACCTGGCAATCATGTCCAATTTTGAGCTTGATATCGATTATCCGTACGAACCGCCATCCCCTGATATTCTCACAGAAAAACCTCATAGAGTTCCATATAACCAGCACGATATCAGCCTACGTCACTACGGACTGATTACAAAAAAACTGATAGAAGTTGCAATCGGTATGGAGGGAGACGAACAAAGAATTCTGATTGAGCAGATTGCCAACCAGATGAAAAAGCTTTACATGACGTGGAACAAGGATTCGGTGGAAGATGAAAAGATATTCCTGGATCTTGAAGAAATATCGGAACACAGGCTTAAGGTACCTCGTGATCTTAAACTGACGGATGCAAAAATTGCCCCGCCTCCTCCCAAAAAGAAAAAAAAGAAAAAGTAACAACCCTTTCCCATGGCAACTTTTCTTGTTGAAGGCGGTTCCCCGCTGAAGGGAACCCTCCAACCCCAGGGCGCTAAAAATGAAGCGCTTCAGGTTATTTGCGCCACACTGTTAGCTTCTGAAGATATCATTATAGAAAATATTCCTGAAATCAGTGATGTTATAAAACTGATACAAATTTTAAAAGGGATGGGTGTAGAAGTGGAAAGGCTTCAGAAAGGAAACTACAGGTTCAATGCCTCCCAAGTAAATATCGATTACCTGAAAACTGAGGAATATGCTACCCAGGCTTCCAGCCTCAGGGGATCTGTCATGATTATCGGACCACTGCTTGCACGCTTCGGCAAAGGATTCATTCCCCAACCGGGTGGTGATAAAATTGGCCGCCGCAGGATAGATACCCATTTCTCCGGGTTGCAAAAACTGGGTGCTACTTTTCTTTTTGATATTCACAACCAGTGGTATTCTGTTTCAGCCACCAAACTTAAAGGTGCCTATATGCTTCTTGATGAAGCTTCTGTGACAGGAACCGCAAATATTATAATGGCTGCTGTTCTTGCTGAAGGTACAACTACAATCTACAATGCAGCATGTGAACCATATGTTCAGCAACTTTGCCGGATGTTGGTTTCTATGGGTGCTGAAATTTCAGGAATTGGTTCAAACCTGCTAACCATACGGGGCGTTACTTCTCTAAAGGGTTGCCGGCACCGTATTCTGCCTGATATGATTGAAGTGGGCAGTTTCATTGGCCTTGCTGCCATGACTGCTTCAGACATTAAAATCAAAAATGCAGGTACAGAACATCTGGGTATTATACCTGATTCTTTTCGCCGGCTGGGTATTCATATAAAACAGAATGGTGACGATCTTATAGTTAAAAATAATGATCATTATGCAGTAGAACAGTACATCGACGGTTCTATTATGACCATTTCAGATGCCCCCTGGCCTGGCCTGACACCTGACCTCCTGAGCGTCTTCCTGGTTGTTGCCACACAGGCAAAGGGAAGTGTACTCATACATCAGAAAATGTTCGAAAGCCGCCTGTTCTTTGTTGATAAGCTTATTGACATGGGAGCACAGATTATATTATGCGATCCACACCGGGCAACTGTTATAGGCCTGAACCGGGAGCATAACCTTCGCCCTACTCAAATGACTTCGCCCGATATCCGGGCCGGTATTGCGCTTCTCATTGCTGCTTTATCGGCTAAAGGAAAAAGTACCATCGACAACATTGGACAGATCGACCGGGGATATGAAAATATTGAAGTCCGCCTTTGGGAAATAGGAGCAAAAATATCCAGGACCTGACAAGCTTTAACCCATTGTTATTTTCCTTAAACAAGCAGACACTACATATTTTTTTTATTTTTGATACATTAATAAATAATACCTGAAACAGATGAAAAAGGCAATTATTCTTGGGTTATATATTCTTATAAATGCAGGCTTAATTCATGCACAGCCAAAGCTTGGCCTGGACATTGGCAACAAGGCACCTGATCTGACAGGGAATTCTCCCAACGGTAAATCCTATAGTTTATCAGATACCCGCGGACAGGTAGTTCTGCTTGATTTCTGGGCAGCCTGGTGCGGTCCGTGCCGCAGGGAAAATCCTGTAGTTGTTAGTGCTTATCGAAAGTACAGGGACAAAAACTTTCAGGAAGGCAAAGGTTTTTCTGTTTTCAGCGTATCACTCGACCGGACTGAAGATGCGTGGAAAAAAGCCATTGCCGATGATAAACTTGAATGGCCCTACCACATCAGCGATCTGAAAGGCTGGTATTCAAAACATGCTGCAATATACGGGGTCAGGCAAATTCCTTATAACCTTCTTTTGGATGGAAACGGCGTAATTATAGCCCGCAACCTGCGGGGACCTGCCCTGGAGGCAACGCTTGAAAAACTTGTAAAATAAGATTAACCTGCAGTTGATCTGGTCAAAACTGACATGCAGTGGCATTACACGCTCTTTTAGGGGTGTCAATTTGTCTTTTAATTAGGATTGGCAAATTATTTGATTAAATCCGGAGGATTTAAATTTACAGAACGATGGCAGAAGATAATATGAAAAAAGAACATAAGCATAAAGAAAAAGAAAAACCGGAAGTAGCTTCCGAAAATAACGGAAAAGAGTGGGCGGAAGAGAAAGATGCAGCTCATACTTCTGAAAATGAGTCTGAAAAAGGTAAGAAGTCGAAAAAAGATAAAAAGGATGGTAAAGTAACCGAGCTTGAAGAAAAGATTGGGGAACTAACCGACAAACACCTGAGACTTCAGGCGGAATTTGACAATTTCCGCAAACGGACTATCAAGGAAAAGGCCGACCTGATAAAATCAGGCGGTGAATCAGTATTGGTTGGCATCCTGCCCGTTGTTGATGATTTTGAACGTGCCTTGCAGTCACTGAAGGAAATACCTGAAGACGATCCTGCTAAACAAGGTACTCTGTTAATATACAGTAAATTAAGAGAATTTTTAAAGCAAAACAATGTAAAAGAGATCGAAGCACTTGAACATGAATTCGATGTCGATCATCATGAGGCACTGACTAAAATTCCTGCCCCTGATGAAAAACTGAAAGGTAAAGTCGTAGATGTTATCCAGAAGGGATATCTTTTGAACGATAAAGTCATCCGGTATGCCAAAGTGGTAGTGGGTGAATAATACAATAAACAATGGCTAAAAGAGATTTTTACGAAGTACTGGGTGTAAGTAAGACTGCCTCCGCAGAAGAAATAAAGAAGGCCTATCGGAAAAAAGCATTGCAATATCATCCCGACAAAAATCCGGGTGATAAGGAGAGCGAGGAGAAATTTAAAGAGGCAGCTGAAGCTTATGAAGTACTGAGTGATCCAAATAAAAAACAACGTTACGATCAGTTTGGACATGCAGGTTTAGGGGGAGCAGCAGGAGGCGGAGACTTTGGTGGCTTCTCCGATATTGAAGATATTTTCTCTGCTTTCGGAGATATTTTCGGAGGGCATTTCGGAGGTTTCGGGGGTTTTGGAAATCAACGTGGCGGCAGCGGAAGGCGCGTTACGCGAGGTTCTGATCTAAGGGTCAAGGTAAAACTTGATCTTACCGAAATTTCAAAAGGGGTCGAGAAGAAAATCAAGGTGAAGAAATATGTATCATGCCAGCATTGCAACGGTACCGGCGCTCAAAATGCAAGTGCATACAACACCTGTTCAACCTGCCGCGGATCTGGTAGGGTAACCCGGGTAACCAATACTCTTCTCGGTCAGATGCAGACAACCTCTGCCTGTCCAACGTGCCATGGCGATGGCAAAATCATAACGGATAAATGTAACCACTGCGCCGGCGAAGGTGTAATCCGCGATGAAGAGGTAATAAATATAAAAATACCCGCCGGAGTAGGAGAGGGCATGCAGATGAATATCACCGGAAAAGGAAATGCAGCCCGCAGGGGTGGCATCAATGGTGATCTGCTCGTTGTTATTACTGAAGAGGAACATCCGGAACTTGTACGCGATGGAAACAACTTGATCTACAACCTGTTTTTGTCTTTCCCGGAAATAACCCTGGGAACTACAGCTGAAATCCCTACAGTCGATAACAAAGTTAAGGTGAAAATTGATGCAGGTACACAGCCTGAAAAGATCCTCCGTCTGCGGGGAAAAGGACTGCCCGATGTGAATGGTTACGGAACAGGTGATCTGCTGGTAAGAATTCATGTATGGATTCCAAAAAAACTTACTTCCGATGAGAAGAAAATATTGGAGAAACTGCTGGAGTCACCATCTTTCCAGGAAGGCCCGTCTTCTTCTGAAAAATCATTCTTCGAAAAAATGAAAGATATATTTTAATCAAAATCAATGGATTTGATTGTACAGGACTGAGCCGGTTTGAAAATAGCCGGCTTTTCTTTTTTTTAGCGCCATAAGAAGGAGATTGCCACAGATTCAATGATAAAGGAAAAAAATATCCATCAGCACTCTACACCTGGCCCTATGCTCTTTGCTATCTGCTCTCTGCTCTTTTATAATATTCCGCTAATCATCTTTTTTAACTATTTTCGTTTTTATGAATATAAATTTAAAGGAACTTGAAAAGCAGTTTCATGCCGACGGATACCGGCTGGGTATGCAGGCTTATGAAGTTGGATTTACAAACGAATCCCTTCAAGAGGCAGTGAAGCAGTTGCACAGACTGCTTGATGAAGTGATAGAAGCTTTTTATATCCTGGCTGAACGAAACGACCAGGTTCCTGCCTGTTCAAAAGGATGTCACTGGTGTTGCCACCAGCCGGTATATGCCATGTCATATGAACTTGACATGCTGAACCAGTTTCTGAAAGATAACTTCAGCTCAGCTACGCTGAATGATATTGCTATCCGGTCGGCTGAGAAAAAGGAGAAACTTTCATTCTTGAGTGGTGACGACCTGCTCAATTCAAAAGTTCCCTGCCCGTTGCTTGAAAATGGTGCGTGTATGGTTTATGAGGCCAGGCCTGTGGCCTGCAGGATTTACCTTTCTTCAAACGTGGCCTCATGCCTTCGGTTTTATCATGATCCCGCAAAGGAGGATTCCGTCCCTGCATTGCTTCAGTTTCCGCTCCGCATGGGGCGAATGCTCAACGAAGGATTTAAAGCCGCACTTAAAGCTCATGGTATGAATGCAGAAGAATTCAGGATCGATGAGAAAATCAACCCCGTTGATTAACCTTCTTCCAGTACGATACCAGCCTGCCTGAATTTGTCTTCCAGTACTTCAGGTGAAACCGGTTTCCCGTTTCGGGTTAATGCTGTTGTTATACGCGCATTTACCATCAGCTTTTCATCCGATTTTCTGACTACCTGCTGAAGAAATACAATGCGCAGCCGGCCTTGCCTGGCCATTTTTAATCTGACAAGGAATGCATCCCCGGGACGCAAAGGAAAACGGTAATCCAATTCTGCCCTGATCACCACCGCATCTATACCGTCTTCATGCATTTGTGCAAAACTGAGCCCTATTTTGGTAAGGAATTTATGCCTGCAATGCTCAAGGTAATTCTGGTACCTTGAATTGTTGACGATCCCCTGGATGTCGCACTCATAATCACGGACCTCCATCTCATATTCAAAGTGATAATTATGGAAGATACGGTTGGTTTTTGCTGTTCCTGAAGTCATTCTTTGATATTGATTTTTTCTTAAAGTCGCGGCAGGCGGTTATATTTTTATTTAGCACTTTTGGGATAGGCGCCAAAAAGTTTTACGAAGAAGCGGTGGAACTGGTGCGGGCCTTTAACAGGATCAGCAAACATTAATATGCACTTGTTGCTGATTACTGAAATCCCTGCTTCCTCCAGTATTTTAATTGCTTCAGGTGTATCCGACATCTGTTGCACCCAAACCATTTTTACCCCTTTGTCTGCAACCTGCGTGGCAACTGAAACTGATTCACTTTTAGGTACCACCATCAGCAGGTGTTTTACATCATCAGGCAAACTTTCAATGGTCCTGTAGCATTTGAATCCCTGAATCGAATCTGCGTTCGGATTTACAGGGTACAGTTCAAAAGCTTTATCCTTCAGCTCCTGCATTACCGTACCTCCAAACTTTTTAGGGTTCCGTGATGCTCCCACAACTGCCAGCTTTTTTGGAGCAAGAAACTGCCGGATCTGATCAATTGTAACTACATTTTTTGTTTTCATTGCAGTAAGTTTTGGATGTTTTTTATATCATTTACAGCATTTTCGAAAACCAGTACCATCTGGATGAGGTATCATTTGAAAAATACCACCAATCCTGCGGGTGATTTTATTTCACCATGAAATCAAACATTTCTTTTTCCTCAAGAAACCCCTGCAGCCTGTCGCCTATTTTTACAGGCCCTACACCGGCTGGTGTGCCTGTATATATCAAGTCTCCGATCTTCAGGGTCATATATTTCGAAACATGGACAATAATCTCATCAAAGTTAAAAATCATAAGAGAAGAATCGCCATTCTGAACCGTTTTTCCATTCACATCAAGATTGAATTTTATGGCATCTTTTTCAGGCAAGATTGCCAGAGGAAAGAAGTTACTGCTGATTACAGCCGACTGATCGAAAGCTTTGGCTTTTTCCCATGGTAGCCCCTTTTTCTTAAGCTGATCCTGAACATCGCGCGCGGTAAAATCTATTCCAAGCCCGATCTCCGTGTAATACCTCGATGCAAATTTCTTTTCAATATTCTTGCCCAGCCTGCAGATGCGCAATACCAGCTCAATTTCATGATGTACCTCCTTTGTCCACTCCGGCAGATAAAACGGATCGTTATTCCTTAACAGGGATGAATCAGGTTTCATGAAAAATACAGGCTCATCAGGCACCTCATTGTTGAGTTCACGGGCATGTGAAACATAGTTTCTGCCAATACATATAATTTTCATAGACTTCTGTTTTTAACGGTTCAGCAATCACTTTTCCATCATCCGCAGTTTGATCTGTGTCAAAACCTTTTTGGTGTAAAGCGGAAACTCCCCGTTCATTATCCAGCCATAGTAGCCGGGTTGTTCCTTCAGAACGGTTGCTACGGGCATACCTTTGTTTTTCCCAAAGTTGAATACCTCCACGCCCTTTTCATTGATAACGATCCTACCCACAAAATCAACATTTCTGTCGTAGGCTGAAAACTCACTGAGTTTTTCCACGTCGTTTACTACCGGTACACATTTATTTCCCTTATGATCTTCATACTCTACATCCTGGTAAGTATCCAGCTGTGCCTTTAAAACTTCATACGTGGCTCGGGTATCAGCCAGGGCAGAATGGGCATTGACAAGAGGTTTCTTGCAGTAAAACAGGTATGCAGCTGCCAGTGTGCGCTTTTCCATCTTATGGAAAATTGCCTGCACATCAATGAATTTTCGTTTCTTTAAGTCTATATCCACATCAGCACGCAGCAACTCTTCTGCCAGCAAGGGAATATCGAACCTGTTGGAGTTGAACCCTGCCAGGTCACATCCTTCTATAAATTTTGCAATATTTTTAGCCAAAGCCTTGAAAACAGGCTCACCGGCGACATCTTCATTGGTAATTCCATGCACTTTTGTGGCTTCCTCAGAAATGGGCATCTCAGGATTTACACGGTGCATCAGTTCTTCTTCGCTTCCGTTGCGGTTGATTTTCAGCAGGGCTATTTCAACAATCCGATCCTTAACGATATCCATCCCCGTGGTTTCAAGATCGATAAAAACGACAGGGTTTTTTAAATGTAGCAACATGTTTGTATTTTTAAAAAGAAAGTGCCCGAAAATCAGTATCGCCACATACAGGGAATCCTGGTTTCAGGGCACACCGGCTAACGTTTGGTTTACGAAAGCCCAGCCTTCAAAATATTTTAAGCATTAATCATCATCGGCATCAGGAGCATCAGAACATCTTCTGTATCTTCATCTGTTTCAACAGGAAGCAGCAATCCCGCTCTGGAAGGATCACTCATTTCCATCCTTACATCACCAGCTGAAATATTGGCAAGTATTTCAAGAAGGAATGTCGATTTGAACCCGATTTCTATTTCTTCCCCGTCATATTCACATGCCAGACGTTCAACTGCCGAAATTGAAAAATCAATATCCTGTGCCGACACCACCATCAGATTTCCGTTGATGTTCAGCTTGACAAGATTACTTGCCTGGTTTGAAAAAACAGAAACCCGCTTAACAGTATTGTGGAACGACAGCCTGTCGATTGTCATTTTATTCGGGTTTTTTGTCGGAATTACAGAATTGTAGCTGGGGTAGTTGCCTTCAACCAGCCTGCATATCAACCTGTAGTTGGTTAAAGTGAAAATGGCATTCTTGTCGTCAAATTCCAGCTTTACATCAAACTCTTCCTTCGGCAGCAGGTTCTTCAGTAAACTTGCAGGCTTTTTAGGTAAAATAAATGAAGAATCGAATTCAGCGGCCGCATCCGTGCGGCGGTACCTTACCAGTTTATGCGCATCGGAAGCTACAAATGCCATATTTTCAGGAGAAAGCTCAATGAAAATACCGTTCATTACGGGCCTAAGTTCATCGTCGGCAGTGGCAAAAAGAGTTTTTTCTATACCCTTCAGCAAAACCTTTGACTTCACAGTGACAGTTGTTGCCGATTCTTCATCAACTCCAGGAAGTTCCGGAAAATCATCTCCGTTTTGGCCAACGATGCTGTATTTACCGTTTTCAGAAAAAATTTCAATCCCGTAAGTATCTGTATTGATCTGGAATGTAAGTGGCTGCTCCGGAAATTCCTTCAGTGTGTCGATGAGCAACCGGGCTGGAACTGCAACAACGCCTTCACCTTCAATATTATCCAGCTCCATTGAGGTAATAAGGGTGGATTCGAGATCTGAAGCTGTGATGGTTAATGCTGTTTCTGTTAACTGAAACAGGAAGTTGTCCAGAATAGGCATCGTGCTCTTGCTGCTGATTACTTTACTGACTGACGACAGATGACTCAGTAAATCGGTACTTGAAACAACAAATTTCATAAGGTTGTATTTAATTTTTAATTCTTTCTGAAAAAATATTTAAATTCTGTCAGCCAATACCCTAAGAGGCGCAGCGGACGATTGTATAATAAAATCAAACGAATATACAAACTTTAATCTTTTTCCCGCTGATGAAAACTTTGAATTTTTCAGGCATTTATGAACGGTTGTAACGGTAGCGCCTGTTCATGTTGTAAAACACCCCCCAGATCCCCACTATAACCAGCGGCAGCAAAACATTCAGCCATTGCCACAACGTTAATTCCTCGCGAAGCCTTACCCTGTCAAGAAGCCTGAGCTTTTGTGTCCGGTTGCGAAGGTGCATGATACCCTGGTCATCATTCAGGTAAAAAACTGTATTAAGCAAAAATTCACGGTTGGCAAATACCTGCCCTGTCGACCGCTCCATCCCCATTTCCTGCATGCGTGGCGGGTTGGATGCATAATCAACCTGGTTGGTGATCAGGCTTCCGTCGGCTATCACTGCCATTTTTGTGGGTGAACTTTCAGCTATTACGTCTTGAGATGAAACGCCCAGTGTTTCGGTCATCCTGTTTTGGAACACTGAAACAAATGTGCCTTCCAGCAATACGCCTACAGGGATAAACGACTGGTTAAAGAGTTCACGTGCCGGAGGATTGTCAATATTCCTCAGGCTTACAGTGGAAGGGGCCGTAACCGTTCGGGCATACGGAGAAGTAGAAAGAATTACCGATTTGGTAACACCCGGGTTCCCTGAAACCGTGTCAACAGATGATACAAATTCTGAAAGTACCCTGTTCAGGTTGCGGCTCAAAGGATGATCATCGGCCGGCACCAGCAAAGGAGAATAGTACCATGGGTGCAGCGTGAACTGTGGCGGAGTTCCTGGTGGGGCAGTGTTTACCCTGATACGCGCACATTCCGCATCCTGCAGCAACTCGTAATTCAAACGCACACCATATCTGAAAAGCTGGTCGGCTAAATTTAAATCCCGTGGGAAAGCCATTGTTGTATGGCCTTTCGATAAACTGTCGGCACTGACTTCAACCGGACTTACAAGCCAGAGTACCTTACCGCCCTGCATAACATATTGGTCGATGAAAAATTTGTCTCTTTCCGGGAATGGTTCCCTGGGATCAGCAATAATCAGTATGCTGATATCTCCGGACGAAGTAGCCAGTTCTTCAGCGGTTATTCTGGTAATATTAAAATTTTCTGAAAGCGACACTGAAAAGTCATACAACTGGTATTGATCGGCTTCCGAATGCCCTTCCAGGAAAGCTGCAAGCGGCCGCCGGGTGCGGGTCAGTTTTCTGAATGCATTCACAAGCTCAAATTCAACGCTTTCTGCAGAATGATTGAAGTTCGCCTCGTGCGAAAAGTCGGGATTATACTTTAAAAAATTCACAGCCTCTTCTTTGCCGTCATACCTGATTACCGCCCCGGGAAAGATCAGCCTGGTGCTGACACCCTGCTCTGATTGCTGCCTGAAACTGGTGGGTACCACTCCTTTTTCAATCAGTTCTTCAATAAATTCTTCCCTTTTTTCGGTATTGCCAATGGCATGCGGATCTGTAACCCTTATCCTGATCGTAGAAGGTGAATAGGCCTGCAGAACGGCTATCTTCTCAAATACTTCCTGCTGAAGTTTCCTAAGTCCCGGCTCCAGTTTACCTGCAAGGTACAGTTCAACTTCGGCCGGATGCTCCAGTTCTCCAGCCATTTGAGCACTCACCGGCGACAGCGAGTAGCGTTTGTCGGCGGTCAGGTCAAGACGGTACAAAAACAGGATTGATATCACAAAAATAATGGTAAGCGATACGATCAGAATAAATGTGTTTATCCTGAATTTTCTTTGCTGCCACTTTCCTTTTCGTAAAAAGGCTTTAGTAAACCATAAAAACAGCAAGGTCATTCCTGTAAAATAAACCACATCGCGCATATCGATTACTCCGCGTGAAGCCGACATATAATGGTTGTTGATGCTCATCCATTCAAATACCTGCTCCAACAGGTAAGGAATGCCCGAACTGGCAACGAAATCAAATCCCATGTAAAACACAAATGAAAGGGCAACTGCAAGGATAAAAGAGATAATCTGGTTCTCTGTGAGGGAAGAGGCGAATATCCCGATGCCCAGGTAAATGGCCGCCAGGAAGAAAAGCCCGAAATAGGAACCCCATGTGGCGCCTGTATCTATACTGCCCACCGGGTTCCCCAACAGGTAAACAGCAAGAAACCAGAGCAGGGTAGGCACCAGGGAAAATAATACCAGGATGATGCCTGCCATAAACTTGGCAAGTATGAGCCTGAAATCTGAAATTGGCCTTACAAGCAATACTTCAAGAGTTCCGATCCTTTTTTCTTCTGCGAAAAATCGCATGGTGATGGCCGGGATCAGGAACAGGTAAAGCCACGGAGCAAGTTCGAAAAATCCCTCAAGGGTAGCATACCCGTTATCCGGTATGTTGTAGTTGCCCGGGAACACCCATAAAAAAAGTGCCGACAGCAATAAAAACACAACAATGGCCAGGTAGCCTGTGAGGGAGCCGAAAAATATTTTGATCTCTTTTCTTAATAAACTGTACATGCAGTTTAAAATTATCGGTTTATGAAACTACCGGTCAGGTTTTTTTTGGTTAAGCAGCTGCACCATCAGATCGGCTGCACGTCCCGAACTGCCGTGCTGCCCCAGTTGTATTTTTAAACGTTTATAATCGTTTATTATTTTTTCGCGGTATCCTTCTTCATAGAGCAGGCGGTGCAACTCTTCCTTAATGTTTTTAAATGTCAGGTCCACCTGAATAAATTCACTGATGGCTTCCTTGTTCAGGATGAGGTTAGGCAGCGATACCCATTTGATTTTCAGGAAAAACTTTTTCATAATAATCTGGATAAGCCATCCCCCTTCAACTTTGTATAACACTGCCTGGGGTACTTCAAATAAAGCGGTTTCAAGGGTTGCTGTGCCTGATGATACCAGTGCCGTGTGGGAATTTTGCAGCAGGTCGTAAGTCTGATTATAAACCACCGGGATTGAATTTTTCAGGATCTTCCGGTAAAGATGACGTTCAACAAAGGGAACTCCTGCAACTACAAACTGAAACTCCGGGTAACAGGCTGCTGCTTTTTTCATAACTGGAAGCATGTTTTTGATCTCCTGCTTGCGGCTACCTGCAAGCAATGCAACTACTGGACGGGAATCAAGGTTGTTTTTGCTCAGAAATTCTTCCCTTGTTACAGGTGCCCTGTGAAACTTTTCAATGGCATCCATGATTGGGTTACCTACGTAATGTACCCTGACACCATGCTTTTTATAAAATTCTGTTTCAAAAGGAAGGATGGTAAACATCTCATCAACATATGCCTTGATTTCCTTTACCCTGTACTCCTTCCAGGCCCAGATTTTAGGAGAAATGTAGTAGAACACCCTGATGTTGTTTTTCTTTGCAAACCGTGCCATCCGGAGGTTGAACCCCGGGTAGTCGATGAGTATCAGAACATCGGGCCTGTATTCCAGTATATCATTTTGGCAGAATCGCATATTGCGGGCGATGGTGCGGATATGAAGCACAACATTTACAATGCCCATATAAGCCATTTCCCTGAAATGTTTGACAAGCTGTCCGCCTTCAGCTTCCATCAGGTCCCCTCCCAGGCAGCGAAACTGAGCCAAAGGATCGGACACCTTCAGTTCATGCATCAGGTTGGAACCGTGCAGGTCACCGGAGGCTTCTCCGGCTATCAGGTAATACTTCATGTTTGTATTGTTTTCAGATCAGCCATCTCATGACAATTCATTTTAAATTGCCCGTGAAATCATTACCGCTATTGCATATAAAATGGTAGCACCCAGTACGCCGCGGGCTGACTTGTCGTATTTTAACCGTATAAAACCCATAAACACAAGAAGGTTAGCAAAAACACACAGGCTCATGAGCTTGATCAGGGCCTGAAGTTTCCATAAATTTTTAATATAACTGCCAAAAGGCACATCCTTCTCACCAAACAAATACACCCCCAGAAATATAAGAAGCGGCACTAAAAAACCGGTTAAAAAACCAATTGCAGGAGCATCCAGCGGATTTGCTTTTCTTCGTGGCATTAAAAGGTCCAGTTTTTTAATTCTTCCAAAGTCTTATAACAGGTCATGTCAACCGATACCGGTACCACCGATGCATAATTGTTCAACAGGGCATCGATATCTGTTTCAGGGGAACCCTCCTCAAAGTTTTTAAAATACCCTGACAGCCAGTGGTAATCTCTGCCATGGGGATCAATCCTCCTTTCAAATTCCTCAACCCACTTGCCGTGTGTCTGGCGGCATATTTTTATTCCCTTCGGTCTGCCTTTGGGAATATTTACATTCAGACAAGTATACATGGGCATGCCGTTGTCAAGAACTTTCTGAAATACTTTGGCAGCTACTATTTTTGCTTTTGAAAAATCGGCATCAGGACTGAAATCGGCAAGGGAAAAACCAATGGAAGGCACCCCGTGAAGACTTCCTTCAATGGCAGCGCCCATGGTACCGCTGTAAATGATGCTGATAGATGAATTGGCCCCGTGATTGATTCCTGAAACCACATAATCGGGTTTACGTTCGAAAAGGTTGTTGAAGCTGAGCTTTACACTGTCAACGGGGGTGCCGTTACTTTTCCACGTCGGAATTCCATGGATCATCTCCACAGGAAAGGTGCGCAGTGGCTGGTCGACTGTTATTCCGCAACCTTTTCCCGACATGGATACTTCTGAAGATATGACCACCACATCACCAAAAAATTTCATTACTTCAACCAACTCCCTCAACCCTTTGGCATGAATGCCGTCATCATTGGTTACCAATATCAATGGCTTTTCTGTCATAATTTGAATTAAAAAACAAATATAATTCAAAATCCGGAAGAAAGGAATTAAAATGGTATTACACGTCCATCCTGTTACCAACCCTATACCAGGTCTAGGGTAAATTCAATTATTTTCGAATTTGATGTAGATATGAGCATGATCTGACCTTTTCTGAGAGATATGTCAAAAACATCAGTAATGATCTGATTGATGCCCTCTGATGAACCTGACCGGGAATTTCTCGCCTGTCATCAAAAATGTTTTCAGCCTTTTCTTATCTTTCGTAAAAAATGTTTTATCCTGTATCAGATGGAAAACAACAGGGAACAAACGGGGAGTAATCATTTGCCGGTGATCAGGACAGTTTATTTCCGGTTTTACGAGGAACTGAATGACCACCTGCCCAAAGAATGGAAGAAAAAAAGGTTTCCATATGAGTTCAAAGGGAAACCTTCCTTAAGAAATACAATTCATGCCCTTGGTGTACCTCATTCGGAAGTAGATCTGATCCTGGTGAACGGCAATCCTTCAGGTTTTGAATACCAGTTGCAGGGTGGGGAGGAAATTTCGGTTTACCCGGTTTTCGAGTCATTTGATATTTCGCATGAATCACGGCTGCGCGCCAGCCCGCTTCGGGAAACACGGTTTATTGTGGATGTGAACCTTGGCAAGCTTGCAAAAAAATTACGGCTGCTGGGCTTCGATACCCTTTTCAGGAATGATTTTGAGGATGATGAGATTGTTGAAATTGCCCTTCGCGAAAAACGGATTATCCTGACGCGCGACCGGGGAATTATGAAAAAGAATGCCGTCACACATGGGTACTGGCTACGGAATGATGATCCGGGAAAGCAATTGAAGGAGGTGGTCAGGCGGTTGCAGCTGCAGAACCAGTTCAACCCTTTCTCCCGTTGTTCCAACTGTAACGGCGAACTGGAGGAGGCGGAAAAAGATCAATTAAAAGACAGGCTTCACGAGGATACCCTGAGTTACTACGATGAATTCTGGATATGCAGGAGCTGTGCCAAGATTTACTGGGAAGGATCCCATTTCAGCCGCATAATCGACTGGCTGGATGAGATCAGAAAGGATTCGTAATACCTGATGCTGCCGCATGAATAACATTCCTGGGAACCCAGGTTTAATTTTATGTGCCGAAGAGAGCAGAAATTCCGGTTTACAGTTTTACAAATCTTTTGTTCCATGTTTCATCCTTTCCGGATATGACTACTACATAATGGCCTGATTTAAGAGTACTGATATCAAGTACCGTGCTTCCGGAACATTTTGAAGTCATCAGGCTGTGCCCCTGTGCACTGAACAGTTTTACCTCATATTCTTTTCCTTCCTGCAGCCTTACATGCAGAACACTGTGTGCAGGGTTTGGATAAATTTCAGGCACGGGAATAAAAGATACATTGGTACCTGTGGCCATGCAGTCTTCTGAACTTGCTGATGGTGCAATTCCGGTAGTGCCTCCCGAACATACACCGCAAACATCAAAGGTTGCAGTTCCGTTCAGCGTTCCGCTGCAATCATATTGTACCGGAAGAAAACGGGCAAGCAGTCTGATGTAGTTTAGCTGGTATCCGCAGCTGTTCTCGGTAACCGACCACGAATTCAATGGCCATGAGGTATTGAAATCCTTGTAAGACTTCTGATTGGGCTGCCCCTTGGGAGGTGAGATGGATTCTGTAAAGCACCGTGCGTTATTTGAAGAACTTCCGCACCCGGTTGGGCAACAGCCATCCCAGTCGTAGCTGGGATTTGGCCCTCCTGTCAGAAAGCCCGGAGCGGGGCCATACGTCGATGTGCCTGTACGGTCCCATTTGGCGCTGCCATCAGTAAACCATGTGTGATAAAATTCATTGACGGTATTTTCAGCACCAAACTGGTACATGTTTGACAGGTAGACAAGGTTCATGGGATTTACACCATGGATGTAATGAATGTAATTTTCGGCAGCAGCCAGGGCTTCAGCGTTATTCTGGGCATTCAGCCCGTAGTTTATATAGGCCAGGTACATTAGTCCCTGGCTCGATTTAACCGCATTGCTGCCCCAGGTATAATCTTTAATATGTGCAAGGTACGGATCTTTTTTAGTCCTGTACGCAGCAAAATTATCTGCCTGGTCCATGGCAGTACGGTACTTGCTTAGAATGTTCGTTTTAACCGCCGGAGAGATTCCGTTCAGCGTGGTATAATACAATAAGGTCTCCTGGTTTTCTTTTTCAAATGGATAGGCAAAGGTCCACTGCATTAAATGCACCTGGGTATAGTTGCTTTCGAAAAAGGTTTTGTAACGCTCTTCTCCTGTAATTTCATAAAGGAATGCTGCGGCTTCCATTTTGGCCATAAACCTTCCATAGTCATCTGTTTCCTGTTGTCCGGCACCGAGGCCTGAGGTCGGGCCCTCATTATTTCTGAAAATGACGTCAGGATTTTCGACTGCCCAGTCCCATGCTCTGACAGCCCTGATCTTTAAAGTGTCGGCATAAGTTTTCATACCTATTGAGCGGTAAACTTTTGATGCAAGGGCAAAAGCTCCTGCAGCATTCAATGTTCCCGATGTGTTGGGCCTTCCATAATAGGAGGGTCCTTTTGCATTTGAGGGAGGACTTGCATGTGAAACTCCCACTATGCTGAGCATACTCCCGTCGGAGAGTTGCAGCCTTAGTAAATGATCCAGCCCCCATTTGGCTTCATCCAGGATATCAGGTATATTATTTCCCGATTCGGGAATGTTGTAGTCGTCGCCCCATACGCCCGGGTTTTCAATAAATGCCTTCATGAAATCAACAATATAGCTGGCTGTCCAGCTGGTGTACTTGTTGAAATCACCTGCATCATACCATCCTCCTGATACATCCCTTTCTTTCGACGCATCAGTTTTTGCCAGGAAATCACGGGCTGTTTTATCCTGCAAATGACTTGCACCATCAGCCCATTCCTCGCATGCAAAGGGAGGCTGTTTTGCAAACCCTGCACGCTGGTAAAAAAAGGTTCTGACGGCCTGTACCATCACATCCTCATATATGTTTTCCCTGATTTCAAAATCAAAAGAGCGGAAATTACTGTCGACATCAAGCACATAGTAAGAACCGGGTTCAGTTACTGCAGTAAAATCGAACCACCATGCTCTGTCTCCTGAAGAACTGTCGGTGGAGCCATTCTTCCATATCACCGGAGTACCGGTGAAAACCTGCTCATTGCTTTTTGAGTCGATGATGGCATAGATACTTCCCGGCGTATAAGTGAGGGTGGAATCATAACCCACCTGTGGATTTCTGATGACTGCAGTTTTAATGGAGGAAGGCAGATATCCAAACTGATCGACAAGTATAAATTGGCTGTGTTCGGGTTCTTCTGCTTTGATAACTAAAGAGCAAACCGATAGTGTAATGAAAAGGACAGAGAAGATTATTGTTTTTTTAATAGCCATGGCAGATTGGTTTAGAACTGCCCAAAGATATCTTCTTTTGGAGATTATTCTGTTTGTCTACTGTATTTTATTCAATAAGATCCCGGTTTATGGGTTTCACCTGTGAACAAAGATTGAGTAATTTTGTGTTTATTCTCAAAATTGATGTATGGCACGCTGGTTTATCATAGCAGGCATCATATTGATAGTGATAGGGGGGCTATATTATATTGCGCCCTGGCTTTTTACATGGTTTGGGAAACTTCCCGGTGATATACGCATTGAAAAGGAAAACAGCAGGGTTTATTTCCCTGTCACTTCCATGATCCTGATCAGTATTTTGTTAACCGTTATAGTTAACCTGATCAGGTATTTTGGTAAATAAAGGAAAAGAAGCTACCGTGCTACCTTGACTTGTACTGCAACCAGCCCTTTCTGACCTCTTTCCACCTCAAACTTCACGACATTGCCTTCCTTGATTTCTTCCAGGGTGTTATTTACATGCACAAAAATGCTTTCCTTGGTTTGCCTGTCGATGATAAAACCAAAACCTTTCGACTGGTTAAAGTAACTGACTGTTCCTTCCCTTACCGGATCAACTTCCTGGTACACTTCACGCGGAACACTGACCTGAATGTCTTCGGCATTGATTTTTTCCTTTTTTGAGGGGTCGGGTGGTGTTGTGGTCAGATTGCCGTTCTCATCAACGAAGGCAATCATATCGTCAAAGCTGTTTGGATCATTCTCCTTACGGGCAAGCCGTTTCTTTTCCTTCTCCTTTCTTTTTTTCTCTTTTTTATTCCTGACTTCTTTTTTGTTAAATGACTCCTGAGATCTTCCCATAAATAATTACTGTGATAAATTTTTCTAAAGATAACTATTTTGTTTTGATTGTGATAAAAAAGAATGCGATTGTTGAAGGATGTTGTATCATGGTTAACCCCGGAAACGGATTATGGGAATGCAGGAAGAATCAGTAGTTAATTTACCAACAAAACACAAAATTCAAAAGATTTCACCAAATAAGAGTAAAGCTGCGGAGAATGTGTTCATAAATTCTATCTTTCATTTCTCCTCCCGGGGTCCTTCACTGCAGCTGGTTCGGGATAGTCCCCCTTTGCCTGCATGGTTACAACAATGTTATGTCTTAGCTTCAAAGGGGGCAGGGGGATTAAGGCAGAAATAGAGGATTCATTACCACTAAAGCACAAAATTCACATAATTCCACCAAAAAGATGGTGGGCAAATGGGCAATGTGCATCTTGTTAATCATAGAGCCCCAAAGGGGTGAAATCAACAGCCCCAGGTGTTAGCCCCGGGTTTGGTTATGCCGCAGGAACTCAGCCCCGAAAGCAACAATCAACTGCAGCAGATGCGGGGTTCATTTCCCAATCAACTGTATGGTTGCAACAGATTGATGTCTCAAGACGCTACCAAAACTTTTATAGTAGCCTGGTCCCCTTGCCGGTAATAATATTTCCGGGGTTGGTTATCAATACTTCCTTTACACCTTTGCGTTTGGCCCTGAACCCATTTTCGAGTTTTGGAATCATGCCGGCACTTATGATGTGCTCGTCCTGGTACTGTTTAAACTGCATGGCATCGAGTTCATATATCATGCTGTTCTCATCCTCTGGGTTTAGCAACACACCTTTCTTTTCGAAGCAGAAAAAGAGGTAAACGCTGTAGTGACCAGAGAGTTCAGATGCCAGTTCAGCTGCAATGGTATCCGCATTTGTATTCAGGAGCTGCCCCTTTCCGTCATGCGTAAGCGGTGCAATTACCGGAACCACATTTTCATTGATGAGGATTCTAAGTTCACGGCTGTTCACGTCATCCACATCTCCCACAAAACCATAATCTATTTCCTGTACCGGACGAATGCGGGCACGTATAAGGTTAAGATCGGCCCCGCTTAATCCGGTTGCATTGCAACCTTTGGCCTGCAGCTGTGCAACAATTTTTTTGTTGACCAGTCCCCCGTACACCATGGTAACCACTTCCAGCATCGACTCGTTGGTGATCCGGCGACCGTTTACCATCTGGGTTTCAACACCCAGCCGGGCCGCAACTTCGGTGGCTGTCTGACCACCACCGTGGACCAATATTTTATAGCCTGAAATTTTGATAAACTGATCCAGTAAAGCATTGAGAGAAATGGGATCTTCCACTACTTTTCCGCCTACCTTGATGATGGTTAATCTGTCCATGGCTTTTGTAAGGTTTTAAGGATTATAGATTTAAGAAATTCTTCAATATGGCTGCCCCGGTTTCGCCGCTTTTTTCCGGATGAAACTGGGTGGCAAAAAAATTATCTTTTTGAAGCGCTGCACTGAAAGGTACAATATAATTACACGTGGCTGCAGTATGTTTTCCTGTTCCTGCATAGAAGCTGTGAACAAAATAAACATAGCTGTTTTCCATAACTTCAGAGAATAATCCTTTTTTCACTCCGGTGATGGAATTCCACCCCATATGCGGTATTTTGGTAATATATTCTTCGCCGTGGCGGGGTTCAAAACGTTTTACCTTTTCATCAAAAATTCCGAGGCATGTTGTATTGCCTTCTTCAGAATGCGAACACATCAGTTGCAGTCCCAGGCATATTCCTAAAACAGGTTGTTTCAGCGAAACGATCAGTTCATCGAGTTTATGCCTGCGCAGGTGTTCCATGGTAGAACTGGCTTCGCCTACGCCTGGGAAAATGATCTTGTCTGCACTTCTGATTTTTTCAGGATCAGCCGTTACTTCTGCTTCAACACCCAGCCGTTTCAGGGCATTGTTCACCGATTCTATGTTCCCTGCATTATATTTGATGATAACTATATTCATCGTCTGTGTTTTAGGGTGCCACACCTAATTTAAAATCCAGTACCCTGTGCTTTTGTCTTCATCTGTCGATGAATCAGGCGTGCCGGTTCTAAGTTTAAAATTTTGATGCAGTGCTTTCAATATTTCTCCCAATTCCAGCAGGCTTTGAGAAAGAACGTGATACTCGCTTATTGATATCATATTCAGGCTAAGTGACATACTTAACAGCTTTTGAAGTTCAATAATGGTTCCGGCTGTATTCTGCAGGAAATGCAAAAGTGATTTGCCGCTTTTTTTGCCAAGCATTAAAATAAGTTCTTCCGGAATGGTGCTGGTTGCTTTTTTTATCCGGCTGAGCAAACCGATTTGCATGTTTACAGGAATATCTGTCTTCAGATCGTACATGTTCTCCAGGTAAATCAAATCATTTTGCCATATTTTAAATCTTTTCATGTTTTCCATTTTAAGGTGGTTTTGTTTTTGATTTGAATCGGTTGTAATAATATGAATCAGGTTTGGCTTAGCAGCGTTTCTATTACTTTTTTCATTTCATTGAATTCCTCAATCTTAAACAGGCGGGTCATATAAACAATTTTGCCTGTACGGTCGATGATCACATTCCTGGTTACTCCTGCTCCCTTTGCAGCAAATGTATAGAAAATTTCACCTTTTGGATCAAGTGCGAGCGGATATGTTATCTTCATGTCAGAACCAAATTTTTTAACCGTTTCGAGCGGTTCATCAAGGTCTATTCCTATCAGTGCAAAGTCGTTCCGGTTCTTGTGTATCTGCCAGATTTCGTTTTCTATATGGGGCATTTCCTTTCTGCAAACCCCGCACCAGCTGGCAGTAAACTGCAGCATGACTACCTTCCCTTTAAGATCGGCCATGGAAATTACGGTGCCATCTGTCAGTTTCATTTTGACATCAGGAACCTGTTGTCCAATCTTTACAATGTATCCGTAATCTTCAGGGATTTCCTGTGGTTTAACTTTTTGCGGCTGGCCGTTGCTCATGAAAACAAACAATACCGGTATGATCATAACAAGAATTTTCTTCATTTTACATTGATATAAAAGGTTTTCACTAAATGGTCCCTTGTCATGGTAACTTCTGAATCAATTAAAGACAACGGTCCTGTTATTATAGACAAGAATTTTCCGTTGCAAATGTTTGTAAACTGCCTGCGAAAGTACAATTTTTTCGAGATCTCTTCCTTTTCTTATGAGTTTTTGTATGGTGTCCACATGGCTGCAGCGCGTAACATCCTGCTCTATGATCGGGCCTGCATCGAGCTCAGTAGTAACATAATGACTCGTTGCCCCAATGATTTTTACTCCACGTTCATGTGCTGCATGGTAGGGTTTGGCCCCTGCAAATGCAGGTAAAAAGGAATGGTGGATGTTGATGATCTTATTGGGAAAATGCTTAACAAATTCCGGGGAAAGTATCTGCATGTACCGGGCCAGAACCACGAAATCGATCTGGTTTTCCTTCAGCAGCTCTATTTCTTTTTGTTCCTGCCTGTCTTTATTATCCGGATCCACAGGAATGTAGCAGAACTTAATTCCAAATCTTTCTGCTACAGGTTTCAGGAGTTCATGGTTGCTGACGATGATGGGGATTTCAACATCCCATTCCCCTGCAGTGTAGCGCCCAAGGATATCGAACAGGCAGTGGGGCATTTTAGATACAAAAAGGGCCATGCGGGGTATGGTGTCAGAGAAATACAACTTCCAGTTCATTTTCAGCGGTCCCCCAATGAGGGTATCGAAGTATTCCCCGATTTTATCCAGTGGGATTGCAAAACCATCGAGTTCCCATTCCACCCGCATGTAAAAAATCTGTTCCAGCCGGTCGACATGCTGGTCGAGGTAGATGATGTTCCCCCTGTTTTTATTCAGGAATTCGGTCACTGTTGCAAGAATTCCCTGCCGGTCAGGACAATGTATCAGCAGAATGGCGGTGTTCTTTTTATCCCGCAATGGTTTTATCGATTCCATGTTTAGCTTTGTTTTACTTTCTGATCATTTATATAATCATCTTTATATTTTCGTCATTTTTGATGAATTCTGACCATTACCAGGTCCCACTATAACGGAAAGAGACACCTTGTTAAGCAGTGCAATCTCATACTTGCACCGATCCCACGTCCCCCTTCGGGGAATTTAGGAGGTCGTAAACCAGGATCAGTTCTTTCACTACGCATATAATTATTCTTTGAGCCTGATTACTCTTCATTAAGAGTCAAAATCATCGTTCCTGTTTTGTCTTTCCGGCCCCTTCCATCCTCCCGCCAGCAGGCGGAGAGGATTAAGACGCTCTGAAGCAATAAACTGCCAGTTTTGCACTGTCCACAGCAGTAATGCCAATTTTTATAATGTTCCCTTTGTTGAAGGCAGTTCAAAGTTGAACAGGTCGCGCCTGACCGCCATTTTAAGTGCTTTTGCAAGTGCCTTGAAGATTGCCTCAATTTTGTGATGCTCATTTGTGCCTTCAGCCCTGATGTTCAGATTGCAGCGGGCAGTATCGGAAAATGACTTGAAAAAGTGCATGAACATTTCGGTGGGCATGTCACCCACTTTTTCCCTTTTAAATTCAGCATCCCACACCAGCCAGGGACGTCCTCCGAAATCAATGGCAACAAGTGCCAGGCAATCATCCATGGGAAGACAGAAGCCATAACGTGCCATACCCGATTTTGATCCCACAGCTTTAAAAAACGCTTCGCCCAATGCCAGACCGGTATCTTCAATGGTGTGATGTTCATCTACTTCAAGATCACCTTTTACCGTGATTTCAAGATCAACCCCCGCATGCCGTCCGATCTGGTTCAGCATGTGATCAAAAAAATGCAGTCCGGTTGATATGTTGCATACTCCTGTGCCATCCAGGTTCAGACTGACAAAGACCTCTGTTTCCTTAGTCGTCCGTTTTACCTCTGCTACTCTTTCAGGTGCAGCTACAACCGCATAGATATCATCCCAATCTTCGGAAACAAGCACACACCACGGGAGCAGCCCGCTTTTTTCCAGGTTTTCGGTAAGTGTCCCGTTGTTAAGAAGTATTCCCTTACAGCCGAGGTTCTTTGCCAGCTCAATGTCGGTGAGCCTGTCACCTATAACAAAGCTGGCTTTCAGATCATATTCACCGTTCATGTATTTTCCCATGAGGCCTGTTCGTGGTTTACGTGTGGGGGCATTTTCATGGGGAAAACTTTTATCAATCAGAATGTCGTCGAATACGATCCCCTCATTTTCAAATGTACGGAGCATTTTTTCCTGTACCAGTTCATAGTCTTTTTCTGGGTAGGATGCGGTTCCAAGTCCGTCCTGATTACTTACTATAACAAGCTCATAACTCAGATTTTTTTGTATGTTGAACAGGTTCCGGAAAACGCCTGGGATATATTCCAGTTTTTCGAGCGTATCGATCTGCTCGTCTCCCGGTTCAACAATCAGTGTCCCGTCCCGGTCGATAAACAATGCTTTCTTCATCCTTTTAAAAAATTGATTTTCAGCCTGACATTCATGGAAGTGCCTTTAGACTTTCCAGATGACGTCCCAAAAATATCAGACTGTAAAACTAATCATCTTTATATGATTTTCGTCAGGGTTTTCATTAAATGATCATTTTCTTCAGCTGATCCAACTGTAATTCTCAGGCTATCTTCGCAAAGATGCACTTTGGAACGGTCGCGCACAATCACGCCATGCTCTTTCAGGAGTTCATAAATTCCACGGGCATCCCGCATTTTTACCAGTACAAAATTGGCGTCGGTGGGAAATATTTTTTCTGTACAGGGTAGTTCCTTCAGGCGCAGAATCAGTTTCTCCCGCTCATGAATAATCTGCCTGATCCATTCTTCCACTTGCTCCCTGCTGTCGGTCAGTTCTATTGCCTTCTGCTGGGTCAGGATGTTAAGGTTATAAGGATATTTAATTTTACTCAGTGCAGATATAATTTCCGGGGAAGCAAATGCCATTCCCAGCCTGATTCCAGCCATGCCCCATGCTTTTGAAAATGTTTGAAGGATTACAAGGTTGGGGTGGTCATTGATTTCAGGAAGTAAAGATTTTCCCGGGCTGAAATCGATGTAGGCTTCATCCAGTACCACTATACCCCTGAAATTCCTGATTACCTCAAGCATTGCTTCTTTTGAAAGGCAGTTTCCACTTGGGTTATTCGGTGAACAAAGGAAAACAATCCTGCTGTTGTTGTCAGCTTGTTCCAGAAGTTCCCCTGCATCCAGATCGAAGTTGCCGTTCAGTGAAACCTTCCTAACTTCAACATCATTGATTCCGGCCGCAACCTGGTACATCCCGTAAGAAGGATTAATCGTTAGGATGTTGTTTTCGCGGGGTTCGCAAAAAGCCCGGATCAGCAGGTCTATGGGTTCATCGCTGCCGTTGCCCAAAAAGATCTGTTCAGGCTGTACATCCTTCAGCTTTGCAATTTTTTTCTTCAGTTCCCTCTGGTGGGGATCGGGGTACCTGTTGTAGGGCTGGTTGAACGGGTTTTCATTTGCATCGAGGAAAACCATGGCTTCACCCGAATATTCATCGCGTGCCGATGAATAGGGCTTAAGATTTTTTATGTTTTTACGGAGAAGGTTGTTTAAATTGAATGGTTCCATTTCAGATGATTACAGGATTTTAGTTTTTTAATCGGATAGTTACTGCATTTTTATGGGCTTCGAGTTGTTCGGCAGCAGCCATGGTTTCAATGGCAGGGCCAATCCCTTTCAGTCCCTCCGGGGTTATTTCCTGGAAGGTTATTTTTTTTAAAAAGCTATCGAGGCTTACACCGCTGTAGGTCCTTGCCCAGCCGTTTGTTGGCAGGGTATGGTTGGTGCCCGAGGCGTAATCACCCGCACTTTCAGGTGTGTGGTTACCCAGGAAAACAGAACCTGCATTAATGACTTTTTCAGCCATTGTATGATGTTCTTTAACCGAAAGAATCAGGTGCTCCGGGGCGTATGCATTGATCATATCCACGATATCAGTTTCATTTTTCATCAGGATCAGCACACTGTTTTCGAGTGACTTTTCAGCAAAATTTTTCCTGGGTAGCTTTTCAAGCTGAAGTTTTATCTCTTCCTGAACTCTTGCAGCCAGAATGCTGCTGCTGGTCAGCAATATCACCTGGCTGTCTGCGCCGTGTTCTGCCTGCGACAGCAGATCGGAAGCAACAAATGCTGGGTGGGCTGAATCGTCGGCAACAACCATCACTTCCGAAGGTCCTGCAGGCATGTCAATGGCTGTCGACTGCATGCTTACAAGTTGTTTGGCCGCAGTTACATACTGGTTCCCCGGACCAAAAATCTTATAAACCATTGGAACTGTTTCTGTTCCGTAGGCCATGGCCCCGATAGCCTGTACACCGCCGATTCGGAATACATGTTTTACGCCTGAAATACGTGCGGCATATAAAATGGCAGGATGTACTGATCCATCCTTCTGCGGAGGGGTGCACATGATTATTTCCCTGCAGCCTGCCAGCCTTGCCGGTATAGCAAGCATCAGTACCGTTGAAAAAAGCGGAGCAGTGCCACCTGGTATGTACAATCCCACTTTTTCAACGGCTACAGCTTTCTGCCAGCACATCACCCCCGGCATGGTTTCAACTTTTTTAAGCTGCGGGATTTGGGTATTATGAAACTTTTCAATATTTGCCGATGCCAGTTGGATAGCATTTTTTAACTCAGGGTCCACTTTGTTTTCCGCTTCTGACCATTCCTTCTCCGTTACGATAAACACGCCGGTATCGAGACCGTCGAACTGAAGGGTGTATTTTCTCACGGCACTGTCACCATGCTGCCTCACTTCGTTTAATATATTCTGAGCAGTGCTGTACAAACCGGTGATATCTGTGACCGGGCGCTGCAGGATTTCAGGCCATAGGGCTCTTTCTGGATTGTTATACTTTTTCATCCTTTGATATGCTGTGCGGTTCAAAAAATCATTTTTTCAATCGGGATTACCAGGATTCCCTCAGCGCCTGCCTTTTTAAGTTTACCGATAATTTCCCAGAAGTCATCTTCTGCAATGACTGAATGCATCGAACTCCAGCCTTCCTGTGCAAGGGGCACAACTGTGGGGCTTTTCATTCCGGGCAGAAGGCTTGCCACTTCTGCTATTTTCTCATTAGGCGTGTTTAGCAGGATGTATTTTTTTCCTTCGGAACGCTGCACTGATTCCATCCTGAAGATCAGCTCATCAAGTATTTCCTGCTTTTCGGGAGAAAGGTTGGGTTTGGAGATTAGTACGGCTTCGGAATGAATGACAACCTCAACCTCTTTGAGGCGGTTGCTGACAAGTGTAGAGCCGGAGCTTACGATGTCGAAAATTACATCTGCCAGACCAATACCAGGAGCAATCTCCACCGAGCCGCTGATGACATGGATATCGGATGTAATGTTGTTTTCTTGCAGGAATTTCTGCAGGATTTTAGGGTAGGAGGTAGCTATTTTTTTTCCATTGAAATACGACAGTCCCTGGTAGTCGGTCATCTTCGGTACGGCAAGCGACAACCGGCATTTGCTGAACCCCAGCCGCTTGGCAATGACAACATTTTCACCTTTTTCGAGCATTTCGTTTTCCCCTACAATGCCTACATCAGCTACGCCGTCAGCAACAGTCTGGGGAATGTCGTCGTCGCGCAGAAACAGTGCTTCCATGGGGAAGTTGTCAGCCTCCGACACCAGGGTGCGGCGGCCGATGGCAAGGTCGATCCCCGATTCCTTTATCAGTTTCATCGAATCTTCATTTAAACGGCCCTTAGTTTGGATGGCAATTTTCAGTTTTTCCATAATATAATTTTTAAACCTGTTGGCTCCCTGCTTCCGGGGAGGTAAAAAACAAAAAAGGCCTGCCTTTTCCGGCAAGCCTCTGGTAAATATCATTTTTTGAATTGTACGACAAAACAGCAGCGACCTACCTTTATCAGGTTCTGAAATGATGGCCGTGATGTATGTGTACGAAATTCATTGTAGTTCTTTTTAATCTTATGCAAACTTAGTGATAAATTTATTTCTGCACAAAACTCAGAAGATATTGATTCTGTAGCTTAAGAATTTATTAAAAGGCGTTAAAAGTAGCTTATTTTTCCTTTTCAACCTTCACCGCTTCGAAGGGGAGGTTTCCTTCCGGTGATGATGCTGTTCCCTTGAGCTTGTTTCCTTCCACGGTGGCAGTAATGGGCACATCGTTGTACTCGACACTGATGCTGAATTTAAGAACGCCATCGGTAACAGCCATATTTTTCATAGGCACGGAGTATCCGTCGGCAAATTTTATTTCGCCTGTAAGAGCACCATCTTTTTCACCGATCACAAACGTACCGGTCTGGAATCCATCAGGTGCATACTGGCTTGTAAACTTCCAGTGGCCTATAAAATCATTTCTATCGGCCGGTGAATTTGCCCATAGAGTTGTAGCTGCAAACATGGCAACCAGCATTAGAATCGTTATTCTTTTCATATTTAAATGTATTTAAATTTAATAAGGGCAAAATAGGAATAAAAAATGAATTACGGAAGTGTGATACATTCTTGGAATGGCACTTTCCGTCAGGGCAGTGTTTGGAGCATAAAGCTGTCAATGAACACTACCCCTGGTTAAGAAATATAAGGTTACACATCAGCCCATCATCCCGCCTAAAATAAAAATCATGATATGTATTCGTCCTTCTTTTTTTTTGTGTTATATCAAGTCGGATGAGCTTTTCTGAAACTGCAAAAGACAAAATTCTGAGTGTTGCCAGATGGTGTCTTATGGTCAACTAATATGCAGTTAATTTTTTCAAAATACTCTTTCATACGGTTGGTCAGTGTAGTTTCCGAATATTGTTTGATTGTTATTCCGCTGCATTTTTTGGGTCCTTGTTCTGAAAATGTCCCTATAACTAAAATACCTTTTGGGTTGATGTTTTCCTGAGCTGTTATTATATAATTTGTAATATCATGTTCATCTGTCAAAAAGTGAAATGTTGCCCGGTCGTGCCAAAAGTCATACTTCTCAGCAGGTTTGAATGCCGCTGCATCTGCAACAATCCATTTTACAGTTTTTGCTTTTTCTCCAAGTCGTTGCTTTGCCCTTTCAATAGCAGCCTTTGATATATCGAGGACTGATATATTCTGGTAACCCAGCTCAAGCAGATGGTCAACCAATAAGCTGTCGCCCCCGCCTATGTCTATGATATTTGCTGTTTCCGGTATATTGAATTGCTTAAAGAAGGCCAACGATGTTTCTGGTATGGGCTGATACCAGCTGACGTCTTTCAATTCATTAGTCTGGTATATTTTTTCCCAATGTTTTAAGCGGTCAAATTTTTCCATGTTTCTTTTATTTTGGAATGGTCGTTAATTGGATCAATGGATTTTATTTTTCAAATATGCATCTATTAACATGTTGTGTTATGTTTTTATATATTGCCCAGATACGGGATGTCTATCCCGGAATTTATTCAAGGTGTTTCTTGTATATATTCTTTTACATTTGTAACCGGTTAAATCTTTGAGATTCCTTCCTGCGGTTGAAATGACGTTGTTTTCAGAGCTTTTAAGGTGGAGGGTTAGGTTGGCGGCTTCGCCGCAAACCTACCCCTCCACAATACATAATTAATTGACTGTCATGTCGAACGAAGTGAGAGATCTCAAATTTCACTGGTTTAACAATTTTACCTGATAACATTGATTCTTTTAATATTTCTCAAATCAAGAACAATATGGGAGCGCAAAAATTTCAAATTAGAAATTTTACTTTTCTTTTTTTTATTTGCAACAATAACTGCGATGCCAATGCTAAAACAGGCAACTCAAATAATGGTCCAATTACAAGGGCTAATGCTACAAGAGGAGTATCAGGAAAGGCTGTTACAGCAATGGCCAATGCTATAGGAGAATTTCGTGCCAAAGTTGCCAAATTCAAACTTGCTGAATCTTCATAATTAAATTTCAATAGGGAACTCACAATGCGCCCGATTAAGAAATTCACAATAAAAAAAAGAAGCAATGGAATCAGTAATATAAAAACGGTTTCCGGGTAGTTCTTTAAATATACGCCATGAGAAGCAAACATGGCCATAATGGCAAGGCCAAGTAATACAACCTGACTTTTGTCAAAAAATGGTAAAAGTCTGTTATCGATAAATTCACATTTTCGTTGTATTGAAACATATCTTATTATTTGTGCTGCAAAAAAGGGAACGAGCAGTACCCATCCTATGCTCTTAAAAAGCATTCCAATATCTATGGAGCTTGTCTTGCCGAAAAACAGTAGTAAGTAAAGTGGTAATAGAACTACCTGTAATACCAGGTTTAGTGGAAGAACAGAAGCACTTAAAGGAGTATTTCCTTTTGCAGTTGCTGTAAAAATCAGATACCAATCTGTGCAAGGAGTCACCATTAGCATCACAAATCCAATCCAGATATATGGATGGTTCTGGAGCAATAAATATCCCAGGGTATATGAAAATAATGGCGCCCAAATGAAATTGATCCCAATATTTGCAGAGAAAAATCTTATGTTTGAAAAACCTTTAAGTAATATATTTACCGGGATATTGAGAAAGAGTCCCAAAAGCATAATCATCAAAAAAGGAACTATGAAATATTCGGAGTATGTGCCGATTGTTTCATTATGGCTAAATAGCAGACCTAAGAGCACAGCCACAAAGATGATCAATGTTTGATATTTATTGATGGAATTCATTAATTGCTGTTACACTATCGTTTCTGGTGGAGGACGGTGAATCGTGATGGTTTCTATTGAACCCGTGTTGATGTAACATATTTGACAATCGAAAATTGAATTTGCGATATTTATTCAAACTTTATCACCTCAGATAAAAACTTTGCCATTTTAGTCAGATCTTCTTTTTGTTCAGCACTGATACCGTCGGGATCGAAATGCATGATGTCATTCCTTATTTCCCTGATTTTGTCGAGGTGCCTGATAAAATGCGACCGTTCAATGTTGAGCTGCAGCCTGTCCCAGTGTTCTGGCTTTTCAATGATACGGATATAGTCGCCGAAACTCAGATCCTCAATGTATTCTATTTTTCTTTCAATATCTCCATACTGGCAGTACTCCTTTAATTCAGTTATGTAAAATTTCCCGTCAAGGATCTGCCGGATGTGATGTTCAATCTGTTCCAGGAGCAAAAATGGTTCAGAAACCATTAAAAACTGTGTGCTGATATCTGTTAGTGTTACTATGCCGCATAAAGTTTTATCAGCCCTTTGTACAAGGATAAAACCCTTTTTAAGTATTACAGAAATTGCGTCAAGGAGCGGGGTTTCCTGGTCCAGAATGGTGACATCATTCTGGATGAAGTCAATTACCATGTTTGATTCATTGCCATTTGTAAGGCCGTACCCAATCGTTTCCCACGAGATGACACCTTGCACGGTTCTTGTGCCGGATACAACAGGCAGCTGGGAGATGTCATGCATCATCATCAGGGTAATTGCTTCCTTAAGTTTCGCCTCCCGGGAAACTGTAATAGGAGGCGTATTTGCAGATTCAAGCAACTGAATTTTCTTTATGGGGTCGATGTTCGTTTTGCTCCGGGCTATTTTTTTATACCGGAGTGCAATTTGTTCATCCATCCCGGTCGTCATATACCCTGGTACAGCTTCAACCTGATTTTCGTTTAAAAAATCATCTACATAACGGCGGTTGCCTTCGGTCCGTTTTTCGAAGTTAAAAAACATGAATAACTCCCTGGGGGTAACATGGACCTCCTGGTCTGTTTCTTTAATGTTCTGGATAATATTTTTTAATTTAATGCTTGTCATCGTTAATTACATTAACATCATAAATGCATGCTGCTTCTCATTTAAAGAATCCTATATATAAAACCAGGAATGATGTTTTGTTTTGTGCAGGGGGAGTTATTTTGTAAGTTGCTGATATTTCCAATGCTTTTGATAAAGACATTAATCAAGGAGAAGAAATCATCTTACTGTACCCTGCCTGTAACTTTTGAGAAAGGTCATGATGATTATTTTTCCATTCCCGGTATAGATACTTCCTTATAATGGAGGTTTGTCCCGGCATCCTGTCGGGTCAAAGATCATTTAAAAAAAGTTTGCAGGAAGGGGAGGAGCATGTTCTGATCGTTGTTTATATTGGTCTGATTAGCAGCCAAATCGATATGGATTTTTTGCCCCTCATGTTCCGGGAACTTGTCAGGCTTCTTTTTTTAGCAGCATGATTTTGGAATTATCAACTTCAGAGAAACCCTGATCATATACAAAATATAAATCTTTTCCTTTGCGGGTTTTACAACTGTGCGTAAAGTAAGTAAAATTGAATCCTTCTTTAAGCAAAATGTTTTTATGGGTTGTTGCTTTGCCGTTTTGGTTCAGTTCCATAAGGATTGCATGATTTCTTTTTAGAATACGGTTGATTTTTCTCATGTAACTTGATGAATCACCATATTTACGGTTATTGAATGCATTTCGGCAGGCATCGGTGCAGAACTTTTGATCGGCTCTTCCTCTCAAGGCTTCTCCACATTCCTGGCAATTCCGTAGGGACATAAAATTTTTGTTTTGGTTTAAGAGGCTAATATATAAAAATATATGATTTGTTAAATAGTTGTAAATAATTTTATTCGTTTACAAATGTTTAAATACCGGATAATTCTTGTCAAAGTTATTAACTTTATTACTGTATTTGAGTGAGAAACAATTTAATACTTTCAAACATGAGCACAGTAAATAATAATGTAAGACTTATAGGACATCTTGGTGAAGAACCAAAATTTAAAAAACTGGAAAGCGGAAAAAGGGTGGCTACATTTTCAATTGCAACCAATGAAGTATATCGTGATGTTAACGGAGATAAACGGACCGATGCAACCTGGCATCGTTTGGTAGCCTGGGATAAACAGGCGGATATTGTTGGAAAGTATTTGAAAAAAGGATCGGAGATAGCCATTGATGGCAGGCTTACTAACTATTCTTATGAAGATAAAAGTGGTGAAAAGCATTACATCACCGAAATTGTGGTTAATTCCCTGATGATGCTTGACAAAAAAAATGGAAAATGAGAAGGAAGGAAGCTGTCTTAATGTTAACCGACAGACTACACCAAAAAAGGCCCGGGTGACCGGGCCTTAATTTTGTAAGATGAATTGCTTTTGTATCAAAATGCCTTGTTAATCAATGCCTGTTTCTGAATTGTCAGCTTATTTCATTTTCTAAATGCGTGCGGGAAGTATGGCCTAATAATAAGATACAGGAACATATCCTTCACGATTAAAGACAATGATTCCATTATTCGTTAAGTATACGATTTCACCTGGTTGATTAAGGAAGATTTTACCAGATAAAGGATAACCTCTGATTTTTTTATATTGAGTTATATCACCTGCATCGTTCATGAAAGCTATACAAAAAGCTCTGTCATCCCGAATCATCATCATATATTCTCCTGGTCCGGCAGGCATAAACGAATTGACAATTCTAAAGATGCCTTCTCCAGTACTTTGAGGTTCAATAAATTTTTCCCAGAGAATTTCTCCGCTATGGTTGATTTTTATTAAATGGGGAATCCAATCGGTACCACCTGTGCCAATGTCAGCGTAAGTGGAACCAACAATCAGATAATTTCCGTTGGGTTCAGGCTGGATGGAATATACCACATCGCTGCCTGAATATTTGTTTGGATAATTTTTTTGATTAATAAGATCACCATTTTCATCAAGTCTGATGAAATTAAAAATATTTTTATCAATTCCATCATGGGAGGCTCCTTCTGTTGTTCCCAGCATCAGAATTTCACCGTCAGATTTGGTTATTATTTTGTCCATCCAGTTGCCGGTGCCTGATGCTCCCCATTTGTGCCATAATTCTTTTCCAGTTTGATTCAGTTTGATAACACTATATGTTACTGGAGTAGCAACTTTATAGCCTAATAATAGGATTTCCAGATTTTGGGTTTCTGTTACTGAAGAGAAGAACTCTATACCATAATCCGCTGGACATTCGTATTTCCAGATAATTTCGCCTGTCGGATTCAATTTCAATATGGTATTGGACCACACGGTTAACAAATTTCCATCCTGGCATTCAATAACTGACATTGATCCTTTGAAATTCAAGTCAGATATCTTTATCCATGCTAAGGTGAAATCGGGATTTATTTTACTTACGAAATTGAAGTTGTAGTTATAATATGAAACGTAGGGTGTAACAACACCAACGATAGCATAACCACCATCAGAAGTTTCAGTTGATCCATAAATAGATATCTGGTCATACTCCAGATTAAAAGGATGCCACGACTGAAAAATTGATTTCATTGTTGTTATTTCAGCATCTTTTTTCAGATGGTTATAGTTCGCATCATGGGCAATAACTGATAATTTATAATTTGTATTTGGACATAATCCTGATATTGTATATGATAAAATATTCTTCAGATCAAAAGCGATTGTTGAATCATTAACAGCGATGTCATATAAAAAACTCCTGTTATCATCTGAATTTGAAATGGTCCAAGTAACTACTGCTTCCGTATCTGTTATGTTCTGCACATTTATGGAAAAGTCACCTGGAGGAATGATAACCGGGTACTCTGGTTCTTCATTAATAAAAATTTCCTTTGTGCATCCCCAGAACAGTATTGCCATTAATGGTAAAAATAATTTGCTCTTCATGTCCTGTAAAAATCAGGGTGTATATTTATAAATTATTGGCTCATTATAATGAGTGTAAGCATGATTCGCATATCCTAGTCCTGTAATAATACTGTTGTCATAAGAAAATGCAATGCCGTAGTTTGGATAATCCGGGCGGAATGCTTTAAGCTGCCAATCATTGTTGATTGTCGAAAATTTCCAGAAATCTTTATAACTTGTATTTCCCGGATAATAATTCATGCCACCTATTAAATAAATATCATCGTTAAACGCTACCAATTTTGTAGAATGCCTGAAAGGGCCAGGAAATTTATCTCTGACAGTCCATGTATCATTCAAAGGTTCATATTCCCATAATTTATCGGGAAATTGTAATACATAACCCTTTTCATTGCTCGAACAGGTAGCACTTACCTGCCACAATTCCAACTGTCGGACAGGCAAGTCTTCCAATCTTTTCCACTCTCCCGATTTCAGATTAAAGGACCAGAAATCATATACTGAATGATCGTTATTCAATTCAAGCTTTACACCACCTCCCACAAATAATTCATCTCCAATAATAAATCCAATCAGTAGCTCAAAGCCTGCCCCTGGATAATCTGTTACTTTTTCCCATGCATCTGCTGTATGGATATATTTCCATAGTTCTGTTTCACCCAAATCAGACTGCAGTAAAATATACCCGGTATTTCTCCAGTTTAGATCATAAGGATATATTTTCTTAAAGTAAGGATATGATTCCGGTGGCCAGGGAAAATCATTCTGTTGATGCCACTCGCCATTCAAGAGATTCAATTTCCAAACAGGTGAATTAAGAATTGTTGAGGATGCATATTCTCCGCCAACGATATATAACTGATCATCGATTTTAAACCAGGCATAATCTCCCATTCTGGCGCCAGGGTAATCTTCATTAAATATTTCCCAGTTGCCATCTAATATTCTAATTTTGTTCTCAAGCTTATATTCCAGATTTTCGACATTAATATAAACTGTATAGTCTCCTGGCTGAATATCATATGGAATCGTAACTAAACCTCCTGAATTTAATCTGCTTCCCACATTCCAGTTTATTGCGGGATCGAAATTTTTCTCACAAATAAAGGTTTTATCAAGTGTAACTTTCAGATCCCCTTCATAGGTGTTTAGATGATCTATTTCCAGAAAAAATTTTCCCCCTTTATTGATCTGTATTTCCGGGTCTAAATTCAGATAATCGTTGGCAGGTTCCGGCAGAATTCTGAAGAAGAAATTATTTTTGGGAGTCCGGTAGGTATACCTGTTGCTTTCATACCGGTACTTGGTTGTCGTAATTATTGCCTTTACAAGGTAATCATGGTTAATTTTTTCAGTTTCAACAACATGTTTTATGATTTTGGGCTCATTACCGTCCAGGTTTAATTTTTCAATTATGATTGGAGAATCATAAATTGTAAGATTCTCCAGTTCAATTCTAGAGTCTGTTATTTCCTGACCTTCTCCAGGCTTATAATCAATTGTAATCTCAAATGAAGATAATGAAACTTTTGAAACACTTAATATAGAAACTGAAGGGGGTGTTAATATGATAATTGTTTCTTTGCATCCCAGGAGAAATGCAATCAATATAATTCCGAAGCCGATTTTATGAGACGTAATTTGAGCTTGATTAATAAGCTTATAAAAAATAGACATTTAGAAATTCAGGTTAATTGTCAGTTTCAAATGTATAAAATAAAATGCGTGAAAAATTTCATTCGTTCGAAAATATTTTTCATATGCCCAATTGCTGACAAGCGTAGTTGTAAGTGTATTTTTTATAACTTAAAGATATTCTCTGAAGATTATATTCGTATAAAATAAAAAGCCCCGGCAGTGATTCTGCCGGGGCTTTTATAATATATTATATATCTCAGGGGTTATACCCAAGGATTTTAAACATGTCTTCTACTGTCTGTTCTGTCCTGTAAACATAGTCTACAAAGTTTCCGGTTTCATCCCGGTCAATGATTACATGCTTTGGTGCGGGTATCAGGCAATGCTTAATGCCCCCGTAACCACTGATTGAATCCTGGTAGGCACCTGTATGGAAAAAGCCCAGGTAAAGGGGTTCTTTTTCACGTGAGGAGTACCGGGGCAGCATGATCTGCTGGTTCAGGTCCTCCGAGTTATAGTAGTCAGAGTGATCGCAGCTGATTCCTCCAATGCTCACCCTTGTATATTCATTGTTCCACTTGTTGATAGGCAGCAGGATGAACTTTTCAAAAATCGACCATGCATCAGGTATGGTATTCATCAGGCTGTTATCAATGATGTACCAAAGTTCTGCATCATTCTGCTGTTTCTGTTCGAGCACAGAAAAAATGGTAGCGCCGCTTTCTCCAACGGTATACTTGCCAAATTCTGTATAAATATCTGGTTCTTCAACACCTTCGGCATTGCATGCATCCTTGATGTTGTTAACGATTTCCCGGATCATGTATTCATAATCATACTCAAATCCCAGGTGGCTCCTTATGGGAAAGCCTCCGCCCAGGTTCAGTGCATTCAGCGTTGGGCATTCCTTTTTCAGTTCGATGTAAAGCTTAACCGATTTCTGAAATTCGCCCCAGTAATACAAAGTATCCTTAATTCCTGAATCCACAAAAAAATGAAGCATTGTCAGTTCAAGGTTTTCCTTCCCTGCTATGTTGTTGCGATAAAAGTCAAGTATCTCTGAGGCTCTGACTCCCAATCGCGAAGTATAATAAGCACTTTGGGGTTCTTCGTCTATTGCCTTACGGATACCTATCTGAACCTTTTTACCGTTGGAATATGCAAGCACTTTTTTAAGTTCATTTTTATTATCGAGTACTATGGTTGAATTAACAAACCCCAGATCTGTAAGATCAAGTATTTTCCTGATGTATTCATCGGTTTTGTAACCGTTGTGGACAATCTTTATGTCTTTCTCCACCTTTCCCTGCTTATGCAGGTTCAGAATCAGGTCGATGTCGAATGATGATGATGTTTCAAGGTTAACGTTATATTGCAGTGCCTTGTTGATTACATGGTGAAAGTGGCTGCATTTTGTACAGTAACAATAATGGTAGTCACCTTTATAGTTGGTAGCCTTCATGGCTCTTCGGAACAGGTTGCGGGCCTTCTTTATCTGGTCGCCGATACGAGGCAGATACATCAGCCTGAATGGGGTGCCATATTTTTCGATGAGGTACTTCAGCGAAACGCCGTAAAAAGAAAGGTTACCGTCCTGCAGGTCGAATCCTTCCTGCGGAAAGTAATAAGACTGTTCGATGAGATCAAGGTATGTATTCTTCATTTTCCCAAATCAGCATAAATGAATTATATGAATTAATTCGGCAAAATAAATACCTTTTTTTTAAAAAACTGATGGAATGTTTTTTAAATGTCGGTTTTTGGGTAATTATTTTGCATTGACCCAGCTTTATTGACTTTCACTATTTAAAATCAATGTGTTATAAAACCTCCGGCAAAATTCATTACACTCATGATGCCATATTCGGGGTGTGTGCCTGTTGCCACGCCTACCATCCTGAATCCGGGATTCAACATGTTCTTCCGGTGACCACGGTCCCGGACTCCGTCATCAATGAGAAGGTATACCACAATCTGCCGGGCTGTTTTTGCACCGTAGGCGATATTTTCTGCAATGGTAGATTGCCATTGGCCGTAACGTTCAACCCTGTTGCGCATGCTGCTCCGGTCGCCTCCTGTGTGACCTGTTCTCCCGGTTTTAGACTGGTCCTTTACATGATCTCGTGCAGCTTTGGTAAGCCCAGGTGATGGGTAAATCAGGGGCAATGGCTGCTGACGCTTTAATACCCTGACACATTCATGAACCGCAGAAACTCCTTCGTTGGTCAACAGGGGATTGTCGCCAGGATAATGGAGTACCTTTCTGTCAAACTTCTTTGCAAGCGGAGCAATGTATTCTTCTGCGTAACGTGCAGGGTCGGAACGGAGTTTATTGATCTCCAGAATAACTTCCTTTTCAATCTCTGTTAGATAAGCGGCTTCCGTAGCTGTATGTAGTTCTGCAATTTTCCAGTTACGCTCTGTTGCACCTGCTGAATACAACTGTAAGAGCGCAATGAGTATGAAAGTTCCTTTTATAATCGAATTATTCATCATTTTATTTATCACTTCTGATCTTCATGGATTTTTCAGTTTCTGTTTTAATAACGCTTAATTATTCATTTTATTCGGGATCAAAACAAAAAGTAAGCCGATCCGGATGCACATGATATAGTGTACTTCCATACGATCTCCTGAAAAAATAAATATCATGCCTTTCATTTCAAATGCAGAACATCTATATTTACATCTTTCATTAAAATATCAATTTAAACTTGTATGAATTCTGACAGAAGGAAATTTATCAGGAACTCGGCTCTTGCCACTGCCGCCATCAGCGCTTTCCCAACTATTATGAATGCCTGTGCATCGCCTGCCGAAACTGTAAGGGTAGGATTGATCGGATGCCGGAGTATGGGCTTCAGCGACCTTCAGAACTTTCTCCGGAAGGAGAACAATGTAGAATGTGTTGCGTTGTGTGATATCGATTCAAAAATCCTTGAATCAAGGGGAACTGATGTGGAGAAGCTTACGGAAAAAAAGCCGCTGTTATATGCCGATTTCAGGGAACTGCTGGACAACAAGGATATTGATGCTGTCATTATCGGGACTCCCGACCACTGGCATGCACACCAGATGATCATGGCACTGGAGGCAGGAAAGCATGTATATGTTGAGAAGCCAATGGGGCACAGTATCGAGGAATGCAATGTTATGGTTAAGGCTGCTTCAAAATATCCCAAACTATATGTGCAGGTGGGAATGTGGCAACGCAGTTCAAAGCACTGGTTCGAAGCTTCTGACATTGTGAAGTCTGGTGTCCTTGGTGATGTACACCTGGTAAAAGCATGGATATATAAAGGTTATGATGAACCATATCCTTCAATGCCCGACTCCGATGCACCGGAGCATGTCGATTATAATATGTGGCTGGGGCCTGCACCTCAGCGCCCTTTCAATGCCAACCGTTTCCACTATAACTTCAGGTGGTGGTGGGATTATGCAGGTGGTGCCATGACCGACTGGGGAGTTCACCTGCTTGATTTTGCCATGCATGCAATGGATGCAGGAATGCCCGACAAAATTGCACCGGGAGGAGGCATTTATTATCATGATGCCGGTGCCCTGGAAACTCCCGATATCCAGCAGGCTTTATATTCCTATCCGAAGCATACTATGATCTGGGAGTGTGGACTGAACCCTGGAATGGGGCCCTACGGTAAGGGACATGGAGTTGCCTTCGTGGGTCAAAAAGGAACCCTTGTTCTTGACAGGGAAGGATATCAAATAATGCCCGACTGGAATAACGCCAAAAAGGAACCTTTTATTGAAGGTAAAACCCAGGCAAATTATGGCGATGGCCTTACTGAGCATGTGGTGAACTTTCTTGATTGTATCCGTAATGGGGGTAAACTAAATGCCCCGGTTGAAGTGGGTGCAAAAACTGCCATTGTTTCTGAAATGGGTAACATTGCCTTCAGGGTAGGCCGGGTTATCAACTGGGATCATGTGGCAGGTAAGTTTACAGATGAGGAAGCCGACAGGCTTACTAGGGTTTCTTACAACCCAAAATGGCCGCTTCCGCGCGTATAATTTATATATAATCAATAAAATGGAACCTGACAGAAGAAGATTTATCCGGAATTCAGCAATGGCTGCGGCCGCTGTAGGAGTCTATCCCACAATCCTTCATGCTGCTTACCCGGCAAATGATAAGATTGTGGTGGGTTTGATTGGTTGCCTTGGGATGGGCTTCAGTAACCTGAAAGCCTTTTTAGGTCAGCCTAATGTGGAGTGCGGTGCCTTGTGCGATGTTGATCGTAATGTGCTCGAAGAGCGTGCAGCAGAGGTTGAGAAAATACAAGGGAAGAAACCCCTGTTGTATGATGATTACCGCAAGCTTCTCGATAACAAGGATGTTGATGTAGTTATAAATGCCACGCCCGACCATTGGCATGCACTGATTGCCATTCATGCCATGGAAGCAGGGAAAGACCTTTATACTGAAAAACCTCTTGCCAATTCCATAGAGGAGTGTAACCTGATGGTAAAGGCTCAGAAAAGGTATGGTAAGGTGGTACAGGTAGGGCAGTGGCAAAGGAGCGATCCCCACTGGAAAGATGCAGTGAGTTACCTGCACAAGGGAGGCATTGGACGGATTCGTTCGGTGAGGTCATGGTCGTATGTGGGCTGGAAAGGCTCCATACCTGTTGTGCCCGATTCTCAGGTGCCGGCTGGTGTCGACTATGACTTCTGGCTTGGACCTGCTCCCAAACGACCGTTTAATAAAAACAGGTTTCATTTTACATTCCGCTGGTACTGGGATTATGCCGGTGGACTTATGGCTGATTGGGGCGTTCATCTTCTCGATTATGCATTGTATGGAATGAACCAGTATGTACCTAAATCGGTGATGGCTACAGGTGGAAAATATGCCTTCCCCGATGATGCCATGGAAACTCCTGATACCATGATGGCAGTATACGACTTTGGTGATTTTGGGCTGTTGTGGGATCATACCATTGGAATATACGGAGCCAATTATGGAAAACGAGGACACGGAGTTGCATTCATTGGTGAATGGGGGACCCTTGTAGTCGACCGCAGTGGCTGGGAAGTCATTCCTGAAACCAACAGCAACAGTGCAAAAAAGGATTATGCTGGCATGCCGCTACAGAAAGGCACTGGGAAAGGACTTGAGCTTCATGTGCAGAATTTCCTCGATTGTATCAAAACAAGGGAGAAGCCAAACTGTGATATTGAAATCGGAGCACATATTGCCCGTTTCTCGCATCTGGGAAATATTTCATACAGGCTTGGAAGAAAAGTGTTCTGGAACCATGAAAAACAGCAGTTCGAGGGTGATGCCGATGCCAATGAAATGGTGAAGGCACATTACAGGTCGCCATGGAAATTACCGGTGGTTTGAACAAAAATATTGCTGAATAAAAATGGTGCAATCCAAATTTTTCTAAATTTGCGC
>JAEYNZ010000065.1 GCA_023412195.1 Bacteroidota bacterium | reverse complement strand
ATTGGGGAGGGTAGGAGGGCGTCGAAGCCGCCAACCTACCCCTCCCAACACAAAAGCTCGGAAAACACCGTCATTGGTACCGTAGGGAGAAATCTCAGATATTAACCGGACACCAATGATTATAAATAAATGAAACCAGAAAAAGGAAGAATGAGACACCAGTTAATACCAACTGGAAGAAAATGGATAATGGCAGACATTGGGAATGAGATGAAGCCTTATACAACGGGCAGTTCCATGCTGACAGAGAGTTAAGAAGTCATTAACAAATGCATTGGTTTTTTTAGTATATTCGGTTGAAGCTTTTTATGCTGTTGTAATAGTGGATTTTAATGAAAAAGTTTAGGTACATACCTGGAGGGTTCATGCTTTTTTTGATAATGAATTTATGTCATCATGATATTTCCCAAGAACAGAACCTGCTACTTCAAATTGACAGCATCAGAATCCATTACAATATTCCTGCAATTTCATATGGTGTCATTCGAAATGATTCAGTAATCATAAGTAATGCTATCGGCTATCGAAATATTGAAACAAAAGCATTGGCAGAAGCAGGTGATTTGTTTCATCTTGGTTCAAATACCAAAGCGTTTACATCATTCATAGCTGCAAAAGCTGTAGAAGATAAATTAATCTCCTGGGACACTAAATTCTTTGAACTATACTCGGAGTTAAAAAACGAAAGTCATTCAGGGTATGAAGATATAAATTTAAAGGAGTTGCTTTCTCACCGGGCACATCTCATTGGTTTTAAAGATTCATCTGAAGTATATCCCATAGTCGATTATGAAAAAAACCTATCACCTGATTTAGGGTTACCTGAGAAGAGGTATGAGTTCATAAAACAAGTATTAAAATATGATCCTGTTCCATTATTTGAACACCCTGATGACAGGTATTCCAATGCGGGGTTTATTGCTGCTGCGATCATGCTGGAAAAGGCAACGGGAAAGTCATGGGAGGATTTATTATATAAAATGTCTGAAAACCTCGGTTTAGGCATTCATATTGGCTGGCCCGATGATGTAAATCCAGATCAGCCCATCGGCCACATCAATCCCAAAGACTGGGTGTTGGACATAGATAAGGAATTGATCCCCCTGCCACCCGTCTTAAAGAAATATCACTACTTTAATCAATTCATGCTATTATGCAGGCCTTCAGGTCACCTGAGTATTTCCCTTCCAGGGTTTCTGGAATATTTACGTTTGAACATTGATGGGTTAAATGGTCAGGGTAATTATTTAAAGCCTGAAACATATAAAGAACTATTTTACACATTTCCTGATTACTCATGTGGCTGGATGCACGAAAAATATTTTATTCCCTGTTTTCATCATAAAGGCAGTGCAGGGACATTTAATAGCATAGCCATTATCGTTCCTGAAAAAAAAATAGGGATTGTGATCATGATAAATGTTGCAAACGGAGATGCAATAAACGAATTAGCTGAGCTCCTGATTATGAAATACGCAGGTTAAAAAAGGAAATTTGAAAGACATTGATATCTTTCAACTGGCAATCAAAGAAAAAACAATTCAACGGGGATTGCGGAATTGGTTCCTAAAGGTATTATTCAATCACATTTGGATGCCAATGGGTTTTGTATTCTACAGATGACATAGGTTTGTAAATTTAAATAAAAGATACAAAAATCTTTTATTTAAATCAAGTTAAAGTCCTGAAATAATGATTTGCAGCCTTGTGTTTATACTGGCTTTTTGTAATAAACTAATAATCTGAAATCTGAAAGACGTTTTGAACTGCATTTTTCATTGATAAAAACTATGAACGGCCGCAGGGTTTCCTACAGAAGGATTTCAAAATTTTCAGATGTCAGGGTATCCGGTCATTAATAATTCGTAAATTGAAGGTTGAACCCAAAGACACTATGTATGAAAAATGTATTGATTCTTTTCATCCTGACATCCATATTCCATTTTAAAGGTTTTGCTCAGGATGAAGTGAGTATATCCCTTGGACTGGGCCTGCCTGAGCTTTTTAATGCAGCGGTCCGATACGAGATGGCACCGGTAAAGTTTGGTGCAGGCATAGGAACAGCGTTTACCGGTTATGCATTGTCGGGCGATTTTTATTACCATTTTGGAAAGGTGTCTCAGTTCAGCAAAATGCCGCCATGGTATATCCGCGCCAATATGACTTACTGGCAGTTGAGAAAAGTTCTGTTTGTTGATCTGGGTAAGGTTGTTTTGCTGGGAGTGCGGGTAGGCAGGGACTTCAACATTACCGAAGAAATTGGCGTCAGCCTGGATGGAGGGATTATTCCTTTTTCCTTTTTTTCCGGAAATAAGATTCCTTTTTCATTTATACCATCTGCCGGGATTAATGTATACTACCGGTTGGGGGATATGAAAATGAATGCCCGTTAAAGGGATTTATGTACCAGCAGTCAGTAAAATTACACGCAGAACCCGGGTACTCGTGGTACTGTTTTTATTGAACCGACAAATACATCATCATTAAACATTCAAAGTTCAGATGGGAAATGGCAATGCAGCAGATTGCTATACTACAGTGCCTGCTGAATTGTTAAAGCCATGGATTTGGGTATTGTCCCTTGATAAAGTCCTTGTGAAGAGTTATACTCCAGGAACAGTGTTTATAGGTTTATTGAACGGGTGACTCAAGTTCTGTTGCCATTACTTATTTTGGGCAACATAAATTCTGGTAGATTATATCGCCGGACCAATGAGTCACCCGTTCAAATTACATGTTACATTCCGCGTTTTTTCAATATGACTTCAATTTCATCCATTACCTTATTCATGGCATCAATGGTTTTATCGAAGGGTTCGGAACTGGTCATGTCGACACCTGCTTTTTTTAGCAGTTCGATGGGAAAATCAGAACCGCCTGATGAAAGAAAGGCAAGATAGCTGTCGAGTTCAGGTTTTCCTCCCTCCATCACCTTTTCTGCCAGTGAAATGGATGCAGTAAAAGAGGTACTGTACTGGTAAACGTAGTAGTTCATGTAAAAGTGAGGGATGAAGGCCCATTCCATTTTAACATAGTCATCGATATAGGTTACATTTTTATCATGCCCGTAATACTTTTTAACGATCTCTCCATAAATATCAGAAAGCACGTCGCCAGTAAGTGGCCTTCCTGCCTCGGCCTCCTGGTTTATCCGCAGCTCAAATTCAGCGAATTGTGTCTGCCTGAACAGTGTTCCCCTGAACCCGTCGAGCCAGTTCATCAACAGCGAAAGTTTCACATCATCATTATCGATCTGGTCGAGGATATGGTTGAAGAGCAGGACTTCATTGAAGGTGGAAGCCACCTCTGCTACAAAGGTGGTGTAACCTGCCAGCGGGTATGGCTGGTTCTTGTTTGATAAGTAACTGTGCATGGTATGCCCCAGTTCGTGTGTAAGAGTGCTCACATCGGAATAGATATCATTGTAATTCATCAAAATATAAGGGTGGCCATCGTAATCGAAACCACTCGAGTAGGCACCCGACCTTTTGCCCTCTGAAGGATAAACATCGATCCACCTTTCATTAAATGCTTTTTTAACAGTAGCCACATATTCTTCACCCATGGGCTTTAATGACTCCAGTATGATTTCTGTTGCCTTGTCATAATCATATTTCAGATCGAGGTCGGCAACAACAGGTGCATAGAGATCGAGGTATTTCAGCGTGTCAACCTGCATCATTCGTTTCCTGATACCCAGGTAACGGTGAAATGCAGGCAGGTTTTTATTAACATTCTCCACCAGTGAATGATAGACTTCAACAGGAATGTTGTTTGGATAGGTGGCAGCTTCAAGGGTGGAACTGTAATTGCGTGCACGGGCATTGAACATGCGCGACTTAATGTTGCCATACAGCATTTCACCAAAGGTTCCGCTGAACCGTGAATAATTATCCCAATAAGTTTCGAACACCAGTTTCCTGTCGTCGCGGTTCGGCACTGTTCTGTAATAACTATATTCCGAACTGCCCAATCTAACTTTTTCACCGGTGGAAAGCACCACTTCAGGTTTGGGCATTTCGGCATTTGAAAATGTAGTAAAAACAGCATTTGGGGTACCTGCTACCAGTCCGGCAAGTGCCATTACGCGTTCTTCATCTTCGCTGAGGGTGTGTTTTTGCATCCGGAACCTGTTTTCCAGTCCCATGCGGTAAACTTCCAGTCCGGGTTCTTCCTTTATAAATTGCTCAATTTTCTCCCAGCCTGCCGATAATAATTCTGGTGTGAAATAAGCAGACCTGGCGCTAAATTCTGAGAATACCTGCTGAATTTCCTGCTTCATACCGTTGTACTTCATGTTCCGGGTATCGGTATCCGACTTTAATGAAACATAACCATAAATTCTGTTGGCAGACTTCATCAGCTCAGAATTGTACTTCAATGCATTCAGAAGGTTTGATGCAGAACTTGTAAGTGTGCCCCTGAACTTATCAATTTCTGTCAGTTGTGATTTAAGCTTTTCAAATTCGGCCCGCCACGCGTCATCGGATGCATATAAACCGGAAAAATCCCATTTGTACTTTTCATCAATTTCGTCTCTTGATTGCTGGCTGTAAGCTGCAGAGATACCTACAAAAAGGGTTAGGAGCAGCAGGCTTAATTTTTTACTTATTCTATTTGTCATTATTTAAATTTTAATTTGATAAAAATAAGAAGATTTACAATTAAAATAAATAGGTCTGTAAAAAGCATGATAATTACACCGTTCCGGTATAAGGAATGGTCGCTTCTTTCCCTTTTATATGGAGAAGGAAAGAAAGACTACCTGCGTTAATTAAGCAGGGTTATGTGAGGTGTTGTTAATTATCATAATAATTTAAGTTGTCTTTTTCATTGAAATAAGTTGACCGATAACATAAAATTCCTTAAATTGATGGTTCATTCAACCTTGCCTGAATCAGATAATCATTTTAACGTAGTGCTTATGAAGATTTCGATACTCATATTGCTGTGCTTTGTAATTATGCCTTTCACCTCTTTATCCCAATCTGGTACAGGGAATATCAGCGGACGGGTAACTGATGAGAACGGTCAGCCACAGGTAGGAGCCACAATATTCATTGAAAAATATACATTAGGGACCACTGCAGATGCAAATGGTAATTTTCAGCTGTTGGGTGTGCCTGCTGGTAAACAGGTTTTGAAAGTTACTTTTATAGGTTATGCTGCAGAAGAGGTAGAAGTAGAAATCGCCCGGGGAGAAGTCTATCAGGTCGACATTCAGATGAGCTTTTCTGCACAGGAATTGATGGAAGTAGTAGCCTATGGACAAGCCAGAGGACAGGCAGCAGCCATCAACCAGCAGATTAATGCGCAGGGAATTTCAAGTGTGGTTTCGGGTGAGAGGCTTCAGGAGTTGCCTGATGTAAATGTTGCAGAGGCAATTGGAAGGCTGCCCGGACTGATGGTTGAACGAAACAGGGGGGAAGGTCAGAAAATAATCATCAGGGGGCTTGCACCGAAATACAATACCATTTCGATCGGAGGACATATGGCACCCTCCACATCGCCCGACGACAGAAGTACTGACCTGAATATGATAGCACCGGAAATATTGGGTGGAGTGGAAGTTCTGAAAGCAAATACTGCAGATAAAGATGCCGATGGGCTGGGAGGAATGGTTAATATGACCCTGCGTGAGGCCCCTTCTGAGCTGAACGTCAATGCAGGGATACTTACAGGGTATAGCGGACATTCGAAAAGCTTCAATAATTACCGCGGGACATTTTACGCCAGCAACAGGTTTTTAAAAGACAGGTTTGGGATAATGGTTACAGGCAATGCCGAAATTGCAGAGAGGAACTCAGATAATTTTACTGTGAACTATGATGTGCAGGGAGTTCCTGACTATAGTAAGGGAGAAACCTTTATTAAACCTTGGGTAACAGGGGCTGAAGTTCAGGCAAATATTGAAGACCGCAAAAGGGCGGGTGGAAGTTTTCTGGCTGATTTCAGGGCTGGTAAATCCACTACCATCAAAACAAGTAACTTTGTGGGTTATCTTGACCGCGATATATATGACAGGACAAAAAATTACAACCTGGGCAGTAA
>JAEYNZ010000050.1 GCA_023412195.1 Bacteroidota bacterium | reverse complement strand
GATTGTTAAAGCAGACAGAAGATAAAAAATTAATAAATAAAAAAATGGAAAACAACACTGTAACAAACAGGAGGCTGTTATTCGGCATGTTCCTTATAACTGTAGGAGTATTCTGGATTTTGGTCAGGCTGGATTTAATACCCGATGTTTGGACCGATATCCTTATTTCGTGGCAGATGCTCCTGATTGGCATTGGAATATTTTCACTGATCGGCGGAAACCGTACTGCCGGTATTGTCCTCATTTTCATAGGAGGCTTTTTCCTGATCGATGAAGTTGTTATCATTCCATACAGCATCAGGCAGCTTGGCTGGCCACTGCTGATTATTGGTGTTGGTCTCGCCCTGATTCTGACCCACCGCAACAGACAGGTACAGCCACCTAAATTCGAGATGGCAAACAAGGGAACTGAGTATTTTGATGATTTCGTTATATTTGGAGGAAGAGAAATCGTTATCAATTCAAAAAGCTTTCTTGGAGGAAAAATTACTTCCATTTTTGGAGGTGCTGAATATGATTTAAGGCAGGCTATTCTTTCAGAAAACGGGGCTATTATTGATTGCGTATGTGTGTTTGGTGGCAGCAGCTTCAGGGTCCCACCCGACTGGACCATTAAAAACGAGATATCAACTGTGTTCGGTGCATTTACCGACAAAAGAGGCCTTTCTGTTCACGGGGTTTATTCCGATCCGTCAAAAACCCTGGTTTTAAAAGGATTCAGTGCATTTGGCGGAGTAGAAGTGAAATATTGAAAAAGTTATCTGTATTATCTGAATTAATCTGCTTATTGTGATTGGCATACAACATATGGATCTGAAGCACCCCTTTATTTCCAGTCCCCGCCTTTCTTTTTACTATTTTACGATATGGATCACCATCATCATTGCAGGCATTCTCATTAAATGGCTTTCATACGGATCTGATCTTATCGTTGCAATATCTGAAGCAGTTGCATTACCCCTTACGTTTGCTTTCATTGGTATTCCGATTTGGTTCGTCATCAAATACAGTGCACTTGAAAGCTACAGCGCAGGCAGAGTGCTTCTTTCTCACCTCATAGCAGCAAGCATCATCATTTTCATCTGGCTCTACCTGGGAGTAGTCATCATTAAGCTCATTCACCCCGAACCCGAAGTATGGATAGAAAATAACCTGGTTATAAATATTTTTGGTGGCTACATATTGTATCTTACTTACGTGATCTTCTTTTATGCGGTGAATTATTATCAGGGTTTCAAGGAAAAGCTCAGAAGTGAAGGCAAGCTGAAGTCGCTCGTGAAGGAAGCCGAACTACATGCACTGAAATCACAAATCAACCCGCATTTCCTGTTCAACAGCCTGAACAGCATATCTTCCCTTACAATGACCAATCCGGCAAAAGCACAGGAAATGGTAATCAACCTTTCAACACTGATGCGTTATTCACTTAAACATGAGCAGATCGATAAGGTACTTTTCAGTGAAGAACTTAACAACAATATGCTTTATCTTCAGATTGAGAAGGTGCGTTTTGGCAATAAACTGAATACTGTTTTTGAAGTTGACGACAATTGCCTTAAAGCCCGGATTCCAAACATGATCCTGCAGCCACTGTATGAAAATGCAATAAAATACGGGGTATATGAAGCTACTGAACCTGTTGATATCACCACCAGGGCTACCTGTAAAAACAATTACCTCGAAATAACTATTACGAACAGTTATGATGCCAACGCCATCAGCAAAAAGGGCGAAGGAATCGGCCTCCGCAACGTGCGCGACCGGCTCGAAATCATATACAACAATCCCATGCTGATGAAAATTGAAAATAAAAACAATATTTTCAGCGTAACTCTGGTTATACCACAAAATAATTGAACCCATGAATGAAAAAATCCGTACCATCATTGTTGAAGATGAAGAGCTTGCCCGCAACCTGCTGAAAACTTTTCTCAATGACAATGAAAACATAGAACTGGTTGCCGAATGCGAAAATGGCTTTGAAGGAGTAAAAACAATCAACGAACTGAAACCCGACCTTGTGTTTCTCGATATCCAAATGCCTAAAATTACAGGGTTCGAACTCCTCGAACTGCTCGACCACAGGCCGCACATCATTTTTGCAACAGCCTACGACCAGTTTGCACTCAAAGCCTTTGAATATAATGCAGCCGATTACCTGCTGAAACCTTATTCAAAAGAACGCATGAATGAAGCCATTGAAAAGGTGGCCGACCGGATAATGGCTGAAGGCCCCGGATCTGACATTGCAAAAAAAATCAGCGAGTTTCCCAAGGAAGAATACCTGGACCGGATTGTTGTAAAAGACCGCAGCAAAATACATATCATATCCGTCGACCAGATACGGTACGTCGAATCAATGGATGATTATGTCATGATTTTCACAAAGGAAGGAAGGTATGTAAAGCAAAAGACCATGAAATGCATGGAATCAGAACTCAATCCAAAGAACTTTATCCGCATTCACCGGTCTTATATCGTGAAGGTTGAAGAAATAAGCGAAATACAGCAATATGAAAAAGAAGCTTACATCGTTATCCTGCACGATAAAACCAAGCTGAAGGTCAGCAAAACAGGATATAAAAACCTGAAAGAAGTTCTTAATTTCTAAAAAAAGCGTAATTTCCCATGAAATAATATTTCAGTCATGGGAGTATTTTTTGCCATACTTATCATTTCATTCTGGTTGGGTCACCTTCTGTGGATTTTACTTTTTGCAGCAGTTGATTTTCAGTCCCCTATTTTTTATTTTCATATCCTCCTGCAGACATGGCTTTCTACCGGCCTGTTTATTACCGCCCATGATGCCATGCACGGATCAGTTAGCAGGAACAGAAAAATAAACAACTTTTTCGGTTACCTGTCCACCACCCTATATGCATTTTTAAGTTTCCGGAGGTTATCCAAAAAACATTACCAGCACCACCTGCATCCGGCAACAGAAAAAGATCCGGATTTTTCACCCCACTCCAATAACTTCTTTTTATGGTGGTTTCTGTTTATGAAAAATTATATTGTCTGGTGGCAGATCCTGCTGATGGCCATCACGTTCAATATCCTTCTTATATGGTTTAACGAGGTAAGGATACTTGTTTTCTGGGTACTCCCTTCGGTGCTTTCAACATTCCAGCTGTTTTTCTTTGGAACCTGGATACCTCACCGCCGTCCCTTTGACGAAAAAATGGCGCCTCATTTTTCACGCTCCTTTATAAGAAACCACCCGGCCGCCCTGCTCAGCTGCTTTTTCTTCGGCTACCACTGGGAGCACCATCAGTCGCCGGTCACTCCCTGGTGGCAACTTTACCGGCTGAAGGATAATAATAAATTCAGGCCTTCCTGAAGGCCTGTGAAGCAATATCGGCCGGTGTATATTCAGGTACAGCCCCCGGTTTTGATGCAACAAAGGCACCTGTGGCACATGCATACTGAAGTGCTGAACCTGCAGTATTGTTCTTCAGCAGACCTGCAACCAGTCCTGCAAGAAATGCATCACCTGAACCCACGGTATCAAAAGCATCTACTTGAAATCCCGGATGCTCATGAATAACACCGTCGCGGTACAGCAATGCACCTTTTGCACCACGTGTTACACAAACATCCGGACATACAAATTTATCGGAAAGCCAAAGAGTCATCTTCTTTATTGATCCTTTCATACCATTCCAGGACGCGATTTTTTCCAATTCCTCCTCATTCAGCTTCACGAAATCGGCCAGGCCGAGAAACTGTTCTGTAAGTTCCCTGTTGTCATAGGGCGGACGGAGGTTCACATCCAAAAACCTGAGACCGTGTGAATGATCAAGAAAACGAAGTAATGTTCTGCGGGTCGCAGCATTACGTGAGGCTAGGGTTCCAAATATAATCAGGCTGGCTTCTTCTGCCAGTTTTCCAAGTGGTTCATTCCAACAAATGTTATCCCAGGCGACTGGTTCACAAATCTCATAAGTGGCATTTCTTTCCTCATCCAGCTGTACGATTACTCTGCTGGTAGGCAGTACCTCATCTGTTTGCAGATGATTCAGGCCGATTCCGGAAGAAGATAAAAACTCCCGGAGCTGCCGTCCATCCTGGTCATTTCCCACCCGGCTTACCAGCACAGGATCAATTTTCTGGCGCTTTAAATGAATAGCAACATTCATAGGTGCTCCTCCCGGCTGAGAGCCTTCGGGCAGCATATCCCACAAAACTTCTCCAAAACACACGATCACATTTTTCCTGTCCTGGTTCATGATATTCAGCTTTTCTTCAAAATTAGGATTTTCACATCATTGTTGCCGCAGAATTTTTTATTTTTTGAGAGGCAAAAAAAATAAAATATTATATTTGCAGCCTCTAAATAAATGGTGGATGTAGTTCAGTTGGTTAGAACGCTGGATTGTGGTTCCAGAAGTCGCCGGTTCAAGTCCGGTCTTCCACCCTTCAACCTAAAAGGCTGTTCCGCAAGGGCAGCCTTATTTTTTTGCCTGAAGCCATACAGAAATAAACGAATATCCCATTCCATTTCCTTCCTTATAGCAGAAAACCAGGTTCAGAGCTCGTCCCCCTTTGGGCTTCAACAAATTCCAAAGGGGGAATGAGGGGGATTGTAACATAAAACCCAATTTACTATATCAATCCTATACCAAGGCTAGATTAAATTCAATTCAAATTCAATTATAATTCAATATTAACTCAATATAAACTCAATTATAATTGACTTTACATTGAATTTAAATTGAGTTTAGGTTGAGTTTGGTTTGAGCATGGTTGGAGTATGTTTATAAGTTGATGATGGTGAAACAAATGGTTATTTGAAATCATAAGTGTCCGGTTAAATATTTGAGATTTCTCCTTACGTTACCAATGGTGGCGGCCATATAAAACGGGATTGCCCGTCTGCCGGCCCGCTGGCTTCGGCGTCATTCCGCTTCGTGGAATTCCCTACCAATGACAGGTTTACTTAACATGCATTTAGTCTGGCCATTAAGACGGAATCAAAAAGCTGCATCGGGAACTTTGTGAAACTTCGCGGGCTTGGTGGCTTTGTGGCATAAATTTCTTTTGCCACCAAGACTCCAAGGCACCAAGAAATCACAAAGAAGAGACAATTATAACATAAACTTCATTGCCTGTCATATCAGCATTGTGCCCCATTCTTATTTGGGGCCA
>JAEYNZ010000003.1 GCA_023412195.1 Bacteroidota bacterium | reverse complement strand
CGGTTACACTGTGTAGAATCACGATCAAAGGTAGTGCTGCAAAATGTCATTTTTTCATTGTGACAAAAAGAATTTTTGGGTGAAAACTCGGAATGACGACACTGGTTGATTAATAGGGAGGGGGGCTGGTGGCGGGGCCGCGCCTTTGGCCCCTCCCTATTAATCAACCAGTGTCGTCATTCCGAGTTTTCACCCAAAAATTCTTTTGGTCACAATGAAAAAATGACATTTTGCAGCACTACCTTTGATCGTGATTCTACACAGTGTAACCGTGTTTCGTATTAGTGTTTTATACCTGATTCCGAGTATGGTTCCAAAAGATTAAGTCATAATGAATGGTACTTTCTTAATGAAATGTCCGAATGGTAGCTTGCCAACGTTTAGTTATTATAATGTCTTTTGGGTGTAGACTTTTTATAAATTTAATATCCTCAAACATGGAAAAGATTCGATCTAATGCTGCCGGAATTGATATTGGTGCAAGAAGAGTATTTACTTCAGTAGAAGGTCAGCCAGTAGTTAGTCATTTTACATTTACAGAAGATTTTTTATTGCTTCGGGAATACTTGTTAAATCATAAAATTGAAACAGTTGCCATGGAGGCTACTGGAGTATATTGGATTATTCTTTATGAAATACTGGAAGAAGCAGGAATTGATGTATGGCTTGTAGACGGAAGACAAACCCAACAAGTTCCCGGCCGTAAAACTGATGTAAAAGACTGTCAATGGATCCGTGAATTGCACAGCTATGGATTACTGAACATATGTTTGGTTGTAGATGCCGATGCTAAAGAACTACGAAGTTATGTACGTTTACGTGAAGATCACATTCGTTCTTCATCTATGCATATAAATAAAATGCAAAAGGCACTAACCTTAATGAATATCAGGCTTAAAGAAGTTCTTAGCCAAATACATGGAGCAAGTGGATTAGCAATAATTGAAGCTATTTTAAAAGGGGAAAGAGATAAACATGTTCTTGTAAATTTATGCCATAGCAGTGTGCTTAAAAAGAAAAAAGAACTAGTTATCAAAGCTTTGGAAGGGAAATATACTGAAGCAGGACTTTTTGAGCTAAAACAAGCTTATGATAGCTATAAGTTTTATCTTTATCAAATAGCCGAATGCGACAAGAGAATCAGTTTTGTAATAAACAGAATGGGACAATCCGGAAAAGGTCAGATCATAAAAAAAAAAGAAAAACAATCCGGCACCATAAACCAGTAGTAGAAAAATTATCATCCAATCTTATTAATATTTTCGATGGAAAAGATGCTACTGTTATCTCAGGAATAACAGATTATACATGGATGCAACTGTTAGCTGAAACTGGTCCTGATCTAACAAGATGGCCAACAGAAAAACACTATACAAGTTGGTTGGGACTTTCTCCAGGTCAAAAGCATTCGGGTAAAATGAGAAGAAACGCTAAAAAGAAAGGTCATCCTCCAGCAGGTCAAATTTTTCGAACAATAGCACATAGCCTTTTAAACAGCAAGAATATTGCTATTGGGGCATTTGGAAGGAAAATGCGAAACAGAAAAGGGCCAAAGATCGCTGTAAAGGCAATGGCACGTAAGTTGGCTGTATTATATTGGAGAATAATGGTGAAAGGAGTAGATTATGTAGAAAAAGGCATAGAACAATATGAACAACAAATAATAGCAACCAAGTTTAAAACCATAAGCAGATTGGCTAGGGAACTAAAAATTAATATAATTGAAAATAGGCAACCTACAACATGATGTCATTGGTAATGAAGCGCAGCGGAGTGAGGAATCTCACCGAACGCCATTGCCCTCTAATGCCATCTTTCCACCCCGAGTCGGGAGAAGGAGAATAAGATAAACTCAAAAGAAATCACAGACCCTAAAATTACACGATTATTATCATTCTTCGCCCGGCAGAATTGCATTAATTTGAACCCAATTTTAAACCAGTAAAAATGAATTACGATCCTGCACAGAAGATATTCGGACTGAAGCAGTTCGGTGAATTCGGGGATGTAAATCCGTCCATCACCGATTCATCCACCTTCACATTCCTTAAAGGCGAAACCATGGAAGAAACATTCCTGGGCCAAACAGAAGGGTGCTTCCTGTATTCAAGGCACTGGAACCCCAGCAACAAGTACCTGGCCGATGCGCTGGCTGCCATGGAAAATACTGAATCGGCATGGGTTACAGCTTCCGGAATGGCAGCTATAACCTGCGCCCTGCTGCAGCTTTGCAGTTCGGGCGACCATATCGTAACCAGCGTTACAACCTACGGCGGTACATTTGCCTTCCTGAAAAACTGGCTGCCCCGGTTTAACATCGATGTATCGTATGTGGATATTACAAACCTTGAACAGGTTAAAGCTTCCATGCGCTCAAATACAAAAGTGATCTACACTGAAAGCGTTACAAATCCGCTGCTGCAGGTTTCTGATATTCCTGAACTTGCAAAAATTGCCCATGAAAATGGAGGCCTGCTGATGGTCGACAATACCTTCACCCCCATGATCATGGCCCCGGCACTGCATGGCGCCGACATTGTGGTTTACAGCATGACAAAGTTCATAAATGGCAAAAACGACTGCGTGGCAGGCGCCATATGTGCTTCCAAAGAATTCGTCGATCAGCTGTCGGATGTAAATGATGGTACGGCTATGCTCCTGGGGCCCGTGCTCGACTCGCTGCGCTCCTCCTCCATTCTGAAAAACCTCCATACCCTGCACCTGCGCATGAAACAGCACAGCCGCAATGCCATGTTCCTTGCAGAAAAACTTCAAAAGGAAAAGCTGAAACTGATTTATCCCGGGCTTCCCGAACACCCCCAGCATGAACTGCACAAACAGCTCATGAACGATGCCTATGGTTTTGGTGGTATGCTTGCCATCGATTTACTGACACATAAAAAAGCCAACCGCTTTATGCGAAAACTGCAGGATGCAGGTGTTGGCTACCTGGCTGTCAGTTTAGGGTACTTTAAAACCCTGTTCAGCTGCTCAGGCCACAGCACTTCTTCGGAAGTACCGCTGGATATTCAGCAACAAATGGGCCTCTCTGACGGCCTTGTAAGGTTCTCTGCCGGACTCGATGAAAATATAGAGGAGGTGCTGGAGAAAATCAGAAAGTGCTTGTAAAATAGTTGCTTGTTGCTGGTTGCCTGTTGCTGATTAGGGAATTGGTGGCATGTTCTATGGTTGGCGCTAAGGTACTTAAAGTCCTTAAGGTCTTAAAGAGATAAATGCCTAAAAAATTGCACAACCATATAGTAAGCAGTAAGCAAATTCAGCCTTAATACAATACAAACTCAGTGTAAATTCAATTTTTATTGAGTTTACATTGAATTATAATTGAATTTACATTGAATTTAAATTGAATTTGGTATAGCCAATGTATAGCAGAAGGCAGGGAATTATATCTTCCTTTTCATGTTTGGCTTAAGGTTTTGTGAGTTGGCGGGTCAGAATTTCTTCTGCTTTTTTTTTATCCTGTTTATCGCAGAACATTGAACGCCATATAATAAAAGTCATCCTTTGGCTTTCTGATTTTATTATATTTGCCCTTTCCATAAAAAAAAATAAAGGAATGAGAAGAAAAACATTATCTGCCGGGATACTGATGCTTGTATTGCTGCTGGCGAATTACCAGGTTTCAAACGGATGTACAAACTTTCTTGTTACAAGGGGGGCTTCGGCTGACGGATCTACCATGATTACCTATGCTGCCGATGCACATGTGCTATTCGGTGAATTGTACTACCAGCCTGCACAGGACCATCCTGAAGGTGCCATGCGTGATATATATGAATGGGACACCGGAAAGTTCCTGGGACAAATCCCGCAGCTCAGGCGCACATACAGCGTGATCGGGAATATGAATGAGTACCAGCTTGCCATTGGCGAGACAACATATGGCGGGCGCGAGGAACTTGGCAGCCAAAAAGGGGCCATTATGGATTACGGCAGCCTGATTTATGTTACCCTGCAACGTGCAAAAACAGCCCGTGAGGCCATCCGGATCATAGCCGACCTGGTTGAAAAATATGGTTATTACAGTTCAGGCGAATCGTTTTCCTTAGCCGATCCAAACGAAGTATGGATTATGGAGCTGATTGGAAAAGGTGAAGGTGAAAAAGGCGCGGTTTGGGTTGCTCTTAAAGTACCCGATGGTTATATCAGCGGACATGCCAATCAGGCCCGAATCACAACCTTCCCGAAAAACGATCCTGATAACTGCATGTATGCACCTGATGTTATTTCATTTGCCCGCAGTAAAGGCTGGTATAAAGGAACTGATGCTGAATTTAGTTTTTCAGATGTATATGCACCGGTTGATTTCGGTGCAGCCCGTTTTTGCGAAGCACGTGTCTGGTCAGGGTTCAACAAGGTGGCTTCAGGTATGGAGAAATATGTGGATTATGCCAAAGGGCTGATTACCTACAATACTTCAAACAACTATGCCACCAACCGTATGCCGTTATGGGTCAAACCCGACAATAAGCTGACCGTGCGCGATGTACAGAATATGATGCGCGACCATTACCAGGGAACCGAACTCGACATGACTAAAGATGTAGGAGCAGGGCCGTTTGCCATGCCATACCGCTTTGGCCGTCTCACATGGGAAGTTGACTCGGTTCAGTATTGCAACGAAAGGCCAATTTCAACAAGGCAAACCGGCTTTTCTTTTGTAAGCCAGAGCCGCAACTGGCTTCCTGACCCTGTAGGCGGAATCTTATGGTTCGGCGTAGATGATACATACAGCACCGTTTACATTCCTATGTATTGCGGAATCAACGAAATTCCTGAATGCTTTGCCGAAGGAAACGGTGATTTGCTGACCTACAGTCCTACTTCAGCGTTCTGGACCTTCAACAAAGTTGCCAACTTTGCATTCCTTCGATACAGTGATATGATCCAGGATGTTCAGAAAGTTCAGAAAAACCTGGAAGACAATTATGAAATATTCCTGCCACTGATCGATAAAACTGCCGCAGAATTGTACAAATCGGAAGGAGCAGACAAAGCCCGCAGTTTCCTGACAAGATATTCAGTGAATGAGGCCAATTATGCTACAGCAACCTGGGAGAAGTTATGGCAATACCTCATGATCAAATACCTCGACGGGAACATCAAGAAGGAAAAAGACGGACAGTTTGAACGCTCAGAAACAGGTTACCCTGTTTCCCCGGTTTTCCCTGCTTATCCTGAATGGTGGTACAGGGTTATCATCGAGAATACCGGTGAACATTTTAAAGTAAGAAATTAGATGAGAATGAACTGCTGAATATCAGGATAAACCCTGAAGGCAGGTAAAAAATTTTATTTTACCAGTTCCATTTATTTGTAAAAAAAAGTATTACTTTTGCGCCGGTTTTAAGCAATCTCTTGTCCGTCGGCTGACGGATTACATTGCCACATTAATTAAAAATTTCAGAAATGGATTTAATAAAATTTGTAGAGAACGAATTTGCGGTTGAAAAGAAACATCCCGAATTTGGAGCAGGAGACACAGTTACCGTAAGTTATCTGATTCGTGAAGGAAATAAGGAACGTGTACAGAATTACCGTGGCGTTGTAATCCAGTTACGCGGAAGCGGAAATACAAAAACCTTCACAGTACGTAAAATGTCGGGTGGTATTGGAGTGGAAAGAATTTTCCCGTTATTCTCACCATTTATCGACAACATTGAAGTAAACAAACGTGGTAAAGTCCGCAGGAAAAGGTTGTTTTACCTACGTAGCCTTACCGGTAAAAAAGCCCGTATCAAGGAAAAAAGATTTTAATCAATACGGTATTGAATTATATAAAAAGGTCTTCGAAAGAAGGCCTTTTTTTGTGTTAGCTGCAAGAGAGGGAGACACAAGACACAAGATTGACAGACACAAGACAAGAGAAAAGAAGCTGCAAGCTGCAAGTGAGAGAGACACAAGACACAAGATGAATAGACACAAGATAGGAGAAGAGAAGCCGCTAGCCGTAAGAAAGGAAGATATAAGATTTAAGTGAGGGAGACACAAGACACAAGATTGATAGACACAAGACAAGAGAAAAGAAGTTGCAAAATGCAAGTGAGGGGGACACAAGACACAAGATTGACAGACACAAGACAAGAGAAAAGAAGCTGCAAAATGCAAGTGAGGGAGACACAAGATATTTTGTGAAAGCTCTGAAAGAGCGAAATCACCAGCACAGGGTGAAGCCCATTGTACGGAGATTCAATGTATCCGCAATTTTAAAGCCCCGGATTGGGCGCAATCATTTTATTCTGTGACATCTGGAAAAATATAAATTTTATTTTTGATTGCTCACCGTCGGTGCTAACGAAATATTCCTGCTGCGATTCTATACCCGGTGCTACACAACATGCTGATGATTGCGAACCCTTGTTGCTAAGAAATCCCTGATGTTTAGAAACAAGTATCAGATAACGGTATTACCACATGTGATTCGACTTGCTGGCACTAACAGTTTGGTTTTTTAAAAGCTCTGAAAGAGCGAAATCATTAGCACAGGGTGAAGCCTTGTGTTCGGAGATTCAATCTATCCCCTGTTTTATAGCCCCGGATCGGGCGCAATCATTTTACATTGTGACACCTGGGAAAATATAATCAAAATTGTCGATTACCCACCGTTGGTGCTAAAGAAATATCCCTGCTGCGATTCTATACCCGGTGCTTCACACCGGGCTAATGATTGCGCACCTTTGGTGCTGAGGAATGACATTGCAGATATATTACATTACGGGAGCCGTCTTGATCCTTGTGTCTATATGTCTTAATACCTCTCCTCCCTTGTCTTGTTACTTGTGTCTAGACATCCTGATACCACTCTTCTCTTGTCTTGATACTTGTGTCTTTAAGTCTTGATACCTCTCCTCTCTTGTCTTGATCCTTGTATCTATAAGTCTTGATACCTCTCCTCTCTTGTCTTGATACTTGTGTCTATAAGTCTTGATACCCCTCTTCTCTTGTCTTGATACTTGTGTCTATAAGTCTTGATACTTCTCCTCTCCTGTCTTGATACTTGTGTCTATAAGTCTTGATACCAAAAAAGTTCAATTCAATTACCTAACAGCTCTCTGGCCGTTCTTATCGTTGAGTCGGTGAGGTTTTCGCCGCCTACCATTTTGGCCACTTCCTCCACCCTCTCCTGTTCTCCAAGCCTCCTGACGGATGTATAGGTATTGCCGTTCTGTTCGTATTTATAAACCATGAAATGGGCATCTCCCCTGGCGGCAATCTGCGGCAGGTGGGTAATATTGATGATCTGGGCCGATGTTGAAAAGGCTTTCAGCATGGCACCCATGCGCAGGGCAATTTCTCCTGAAATCCCTGAATCAATTTCATCAAATACCACCGTAGGAAGGGCTTTGGAGGTCCGTAACAGGTTTTTGATGGCCAGCATCAACCGTGACATTTCACCCCCTGAGGCTATTTTCGATATTTCAGCAGGCACGATACTGGCATTGGCACTAAAAAGAAATGACACGGAATCTTTGCCAGATGGCATATACTCCGGCAGCGGCTCATGCACCACCTCAAGTTTTGATTTGGGCATGCCTAATTGCATCAAATCATTTACAACTGCTTTTTCAATCATGCCAAATGCCTTTTTACGGACGGATGTCAGTTCCTGCGATTTCGACTCAAGGTGGTTACGGGTTTCTTCCATTTCGTTTTGCAGTGCCTGAATTTCTGACTCAAATCCGCTAACCTTTTCGATTCTCTGTCCAAAGTTCTCCTTCAGGCTTATCAGTTCGTGAACGGTTGCCACGTGATGTTTCTGCTGCAGGCTGTATATAAGTGTTAACCTGTCGTTCACAAGTTCTATACGGGCGGGGTTGTATTCTGTTTTTTCAGCAAGAACATCTGCTTCTTCGAGAATGTCCTTTACCTCCAGGAGGCAACTTTGCAGTCGCCGTGCCATTTCCTTTGCACCGGAAACATATTCCTGAATGTTTTCAAGCCGCCTGCTGCCCTCCTTCAGGTTCTGGACAACTGAGAAACGTTCATCATCGAGAAGTTGCTGTACGCCTGCCAGTGCACTTTTAATTTCTTCTGCATGGGTAAGCTGCTCCAGTTCAGCTTCCAGTTCAACCTGCTCATTTTCCTGCAGCCGGGCTTCATCAAGCTGCTGAAACTGGAACTGCCAGTAATCCAGGTCAGCTTTTTCCTTTTCGTTTCTTGCCTTCAGATCTTCAAGCTGTTTTTGCAATCGGGTATATGTGCTGTACAACCGGTAGTAATCCGAATGGACCTTCCCTGCCCCTGAAACAACATCCACCAGGTCGAGCTGGAATTTCCTGTTACCCAGTTCAAGGTTCTGATGCTGCGAATGTATATCGATAAGCTGAAGACTCAGGTTGCGAAGCACATTCAGGGTAACAGGTGTATCGTTTATAAAAGCTCTTGATTTGCCTGATGGAAGAATTTCCCTGCGCAGGATTGTCGAGGTATCAAAATCGAGGTCATTTTCACTGAAAAAGGATTCGAGACGATAGCTGCCAATTTCAAAAGTGCCTTCAACAACACATTTTTCATCCTGGTTTTTAAGCACTGACAAATCTGCCCGGTTTCCGAGTATAAGTCCGAGCGCTCCTAAAATAATGGATTTGCCGGCGCCTGTTTCACCGGTTACTGAATTCAATCCGGCAGTAAAGTCAACCGTCAGGTTACTGATAAGGGCATAGTTCGATACAGCCAGTCGGGTCAGCATACATAAAATGGTTATAATTCCCCGGCGTCGGAAATACGTTTGTATTTGCTGCCATTAGATGGGTCAACCTCATTGAGAATGGCCACCACACGGTTACGCTCATCGGGGTACGACTTTGAAAATATATTTACAAGTTCATCAGATTTGGAATCAAAAAACATTTGCAGGATGTAAACAGAAGGTCTGCGACGGAATACCTTCTGGATGTCGCGAAGAGAATTGGCAATATTAGCCCGCCCCTCTTCCGTTTTCTGTCCCATCAGATCGAGACCTTGCCGGTGATAAGTGTACATAACATTCCTGAAATCAGAATACGAACGGTTCATAATATTCTCTATGAGCCAGTAGCGGTTTCTCTCACTTTCAAATGCTTTCCAGCCTTTCTCAACAGCATTCTGCGAATTGTTTACAATGGCCTGTGCCTTTTCAAAATAAGGAGTGCCACCTTCGGGAGCAAAGGTATCATAGTCGAATCCAAGAATAATGTAGGCATAATAAGCCAGAATATTTGTCAGGTTATCCCTGTTGGATGTTTCGTTAAATTCGAGTGGTTGAAATTCAACATACCGGGCTCTGAAATCATTGTCCTTGATGTTCAGTACGGTTGTTTCATAGCTTGATCCAAAAACCGGACGAACCAGCTGTACCTGGATAGAACCTCTGAATTCATCGGTAGAAAGCTGCTCATCGAGCCTTATCAGGATATTGCATTTGATTTTTTCGTCGTAGGTGTAAGCATGGTCTGTCCATTTACGGTTATTCATGAACTCGTAGATGTCGGCCTGCATGGTGGTAAATATTTGCCGGTTAGCCCCCTGTATACTCTGGGCTGTAACAGTAACATTGCAACGTAGTTCCTGTGCCTGTATAATAATAACTGAAAGTATGGCTATCAGCGAAAGAATTGTTTTCTTCATAATAAACCTCCCTGTAAAAAGGTAAAATTAACAAAAATAGCGGGAAACTCAGCAGTCATTTCATCAGTGATATTATTTCACCAACAATATCTGCTGCCACTTCCCTCTTTGTTTTTAACTGAAAAGATTTCATTTTATTGTCATTGCCGATGATGACAATCTTGTTGGTATCGAATCCAAAACCAGCTCCTTCATCATTAAGTGAGTTCAGTACGATAAAATCGAAATTTTTCTTGTGAAGTTTAGCCCGTGCATTCTCAAGTTCATTGCTGGTTTCAAGGGCAAATCCTACAAGAATCTGTCTCTGACTTTTCATCTTGCCGAGCGAGACAGCAATATCTCTTGTAGGTTTCAGTTCAAGCTGCAGATATGCGCTTCCGCTTTTTCTTTTTTCATTCTCTGGATGCGCCGGTGTATAATCTGCTACAGCAGCTGAAAGAACTGCACCGTCGCATTGATTGAAATGTGAAGCGGATGCCTGGTACATTTCTTCGGCAGATTCCACGTGAATAACCCGGATCAGCTTATTGGATGTACTGACGGAAACCGGTCCTGAAACCAGGATAACCTCAGCCCCGTGATGAGCAAGCTCCTCTGCAATGGCGTATCCCATTTTGCCTGAAGAATAATTACCAATGAACCGCACTGGGTCTATCTTCTCGAAAGTAGGTCCTGCTGTTACGAGGAACTTTTTATTCAGCAGTTTTTTTTTTGACTGAAGGATTCAGCCAGCATATCAACCATCTTTTCCGGTTCCTGCATCCTGCCTTTTCCTTCAAGACCACTTGCAAGTTCACCCACTGCCGGATCGATTATAAGGTTCCCGTAGCTCTTAAGGATGTCGATATTTCTTTGGGTTGAAGGATGCACAAACATGTCGAGGTCCATTGCAGGAGCAATATACACAGGACATTTGGCCGACATATAGGTCGTTATCAGCATGTTGTCGGCAATGCCATTGGCCATCTTCCCAAGGGTTGCAGCAGTAGCCGGTGCAACAAGCATGGCATCGGCCCACAATCCCAGGTCGACATGGCTGTGCCATGTACCATCGCTTTTTCCAAAAAATTCGCTGATGACCGGCCTGCCCGACAAAGCAGACAGGGTTACAGGTGTGACAAATTCCTTACCTGAAGGAGTTATTACAACCTGTACCTGGGCTCCTTCCTTTATCAGAAGCCGTAATAGAAATACAGATTTAAAGGCAGCTATGCTCCCGGAGATTCCCAGTATGATTTTTTTCCCCTGAAGCCTCATTGCAGATCGGTTATTTATTTTCCCGTGCCGGGTTTCTGTGATAAATCTGACCATCTTCCAGTTCCTGATAAGCAATCAGTGATGGCTTAGGAAGGCGCTCATAGAATTTAGAAATTTCAATTTGTTCCCTGTTTTCAAAAATCTCTTCAAGATTGTCGGTATATGATGCAAATTCCTGAAGCTTCTGGTTGAGTTCCTCTTTAAGTTCTGAGGAAATCTGATTGGCCCTTTTGCCAAGAATCATTACAGTTTCGTAAATATTTCCTGTTTCGTGTGACAATACATCCAAATCACGTGGTATGGTACTGAGAGCTGCTTTTGTTTTCTTGTAATCCATTTGCTAATCCTAATTTATATTTGATTCTTGTTGTTCTTCGTCATAATTAAGCTGGTCGGCAACAGTTTCATAGAACTTGTTGACTTCCTGCCTGTATTTGCTTTCCGGATATTCATCGATAAATGAAAAATACTCATCGAGAGCAGATGAAAGCCTTTCTGTTTTTTTATCTGCCACACTGTTCACTGCCAGCAGGTATTTCGATTTAAGCAACATATACATCAATTCCTCGCGGTATTGGCTGTCGGGGTACTCCCTGAGGCTGTTGTTCAATGCAATCCCTGCTGCCTTATAGTTTCCCAGGTCGTAATACAGTTTTGCATTCAGATACGATTTGTAAACCAGCTTGGACTTCAGTTCATCCATCAGACGGTTTGCTTCATCAACCCTATCGCTGTATGGGTAAAGATTTACATACAACTGCAGCGATTCAATGGCTTCCCTTGTTACAGTCTGATCGAGCCTGGGTTTGGGTGACAGCAGATATGAACAGTACCCCACCATGAACTGTGATTCCTCTGCAAACTCGCTTCCGGGAAATTCCTTTAACAGCGATTTGAAATAATGGTTCGCCATCAGGTAATCTTTTTGTCCCATCATACTTTTGGCATAATGATAGTAAATCTGGTCGGCCCTGCTGGTACCCCGGTAAATATTCACCAATTCCTGAAAGAGGGTTCCTGCTTTTACATACTCCCCTGCCTCATAATATTCTATGGCTTTTTTATGCTTGAATTCATAGTCGGTACTTTTGAGTATTTTGTTATATTCCCCGCATGATGACACAACCGCCATCACAACCAACCCAATGACTAATATTCTTGTATTCTTTAACATGCCGCAAAAATAACCTTTTTTTAAATACACTTTATAAATTAAAGGAATTTAACGCATTTGTCTGAGATTTAAAAAATCTTACATTTGCATCATTAATTTTAAACTTGTCAGATCGTGGATATATTTCAAAAAATCAAGGCCAATCAGGGAGATATCGGACAGCACATGAATAAGATTCACGGATATTTTGCTTTCCCGAAACTGGAAGGGGAAATAAACGCGCGCATGAAATTCAGGGGCAAGGAAGTTCTTACCTGGAGTTTAAATAACTACCTTGGACTGGGCAACCATCCTGAAGTGAGGAAAGCAGATGCAGAGGCAGCAGCAGAGTTTGGGATGGCCTATCCCATGGGTGCAAGGATGATGTCGGGACAAACAACAAAACACGAGCAACTTGAAAGGGAACTGGCCGCTTTCGTGGGCAAGCAGGATGCATTTCTGCTGAACTACGGCTATCAGGGAATGGTATCCATAATTGATGCCATTTGCAGGCGCAATGATGTCATCGTATATGATTCGGAAGCCCATGCATGTATCCTTGACGGAGTCCGCCTGCACATGGGAAAACGGTTTGTATACCCACACAACAATATAGACAACCTCAGGAAACAGCTTGAAAGGGCAACCAAACTGGCAGAAAAACAGGGCGGCGGAATTCTTGTAATTACAGAAGGTGTTTTTGGAATGTCAGGAGATTTGGGCAAACTCGATGAGATTGCCAAACTGAAGGACGAATTTGAATTCAGGCTTCTGGTGGACGATGCACACGGATTTGGTGTAATGGGCAAAACAGGAGCCGGTGTACCTGAGCATTTTGGTGTTACCGATAAAGTTGACCTGCATTTTGGCACATTTGCAAAATCAATGGCCGGAATCGGCGGGTTTATTGCCGGCGATACGGATGTATGCTTTTTTCTTCGCTACAATATGCGTTCTCAGACATTTGCAAAATCCCTGCCTATGTCCATGGTTTTGGGAGCACTGAAAAGACTGGATATGATCCGCAATATGCCTGAACTGAGGGAGAAACTCTGGAATGTAGTGGATGCTTTGCAGTCGGGATTAAAAGAGGCAGGATTCGATCTTGGAAAGACCAATTCTCCGGTTACTCCTGTGTACATGAAGGGAGGGCCGGCAGAAGCCACCAACCTGGTGTATGATTTGCGTGAAAATTATGGGGTATTTTGTTCTATTGTTGTATATCCTGTTATTCCGAAGGGTGAATTGATCCTGAGGTTGATCCCAACGGCTATGCATACAATCGAAGATGTAAATTATACAGTGAATGCTTTTAAGGAAGTAAGGCAGAAACTGGAAGGAGGACAATACTCAAAAACTGAGTTTGCAAAAGTGGATGTTGACATGTAACATAAACGGACGATAAAAAAGAGCAGGATCAAAATCCTGCTCTTTTTTTATGAATTTTAATGGTTCTTTTCCGACAGATAGCGTTCTGCATCGATGGCAGCCATACATCCGGTACCGGCAGCAGTAACAGCCTGCCGGTACACAGAATCCTGCACATCACCGCATGCAAACACACCTGGAATATTTGTTTTTGAAGTTCCGGGTATGGTTTTGATATAACCTACCGTATCCGTTTCAAGATAATCTTTGAATATTTCGGAGTTAGGTGTATGTCCGATGGCAAGGAAAAACCCGTCGATTTTGATTTTAACTTCTTCCTCATCCTGCTCACCTTTATTTTTAACAAGGACAGCACCTTCAACCACATTGTTGGCCCCAAACAACCCTTTTGTCTGATGCTTCCAAAGCACTTCAATGTTGGGAGTCCTCATCACACGCTCGGCCATAACTTTGGAGGCCCTGAAAACATCGCGTCTGACAACCATGTACACCTTTTTACACAATCCGGCAAGGTACATGGCTTCTTCACATGCAGTGTCACCACCGCCCACCACAGCAACATCTTTGCCCCTGTAGAAAAATCCGTCGCAGGTAGCACATGCCGAAACGCCGCCGCCTGCATATTTGGTTTCATCCTCCAGTCCGAGGTATTTGGCAGTTGCGCCTGTGGCTATGATAACAGCTTCTGCTTCGATCACCTTCTTTTCATCGATCCACACCTTGTGCGGAAGGCTTGAAAAATCGGCTTTTGTAGCCAGTCCCCAACGCACATCCGTTCCGAACCGCTGAGCCTGCCTTTTGAAATCCTCCATCATAACCGGACCGGTAACCCCTTCCGGATAACCGGGATAATTTTCAACTTCAGTGGTGGTAGTTAACTGTCCACCGGGCTGAAGTCCCTCATAAATCACAGGGTTCAGGTTGGCACGGGCAGCATACACAGCAGCAGTGTACCCGGCAGGGCCTGATCCGACGATCAGACATTTCACTCGTTCAACCTCATCAGGCTGGGCTGCACTTTCTTCATTGCTTTTAGAAATATCAAGTGGTTTAAACATAATTGGTGATTTTTTTAAAGGCACAAAATTAAAAAACATAGCTGTTATTGCCCAATAAAACTGATCAATAATAACGAACTAAAGATAGATCAAAACTATTATGCAAAAAAAATAACCAGTGAAATCAAAAAAAAGTTTGCAGAACAGAATTCAACTGTTACTTTTGCATGCACAAAAATAAAAAGATTCGGGGTGTGGCGCAGCCTGGTAGCGCACTCGTCTGGGGGGCGAGGGGTCGCAAGTTCAAATCTTGTCACCCCGACAAATCAAAAAGCCTGGTATGATAATGCCAGGTTTTTTTGTGCCCAAACGTAAACTTGTTTACAATATCGATTGGGATCATGTATGCTATCATTAACTATTTATAATAGAGCTTTCAAGGTTATGGAGTTCTTCACTTTCATGTCCGGCTTCCAAAGCCTGGCTTTCAATCTGTTTGTATAAATCTTCAATTGCTTCGTGATACTCTATTTCATTCATTAAACCAGATTCAAAAGATTCAGATTCAGAACTAACGAGCTCTACTTTTATAGCATCTGCCGGTACATCTTTAAACTCAGGTTGAATGAAAAAAGCATTTTTTTGTTGATTTAAATTACTTCTCTCTCCTATCCAGATCGTCTTTTTAATCTTTGCGAGCTGCAATGTATATTCACGCCATTCTTCTTTTGAAGGTTCACCACCTAGGCCTTTCTTTCTTCGGCTGGCTTTAAGCAAAACATATGTACTTAAAAAATGTGTGGCAATTCCTATTCCCGGGTTGGGGATTCTTCCATTAAGAATTCCTGTGATCATGTTTTGCAGATATACCGGAAAATCGGTCCATTTCTTTTGCTGAAGTTTTATATGTTTTAAATACTGAACTTTTTTGATGCCGGTACCTGAATAAGTATCCTCAATGGATTTTACCGGGTATTTATCAGGATTGGATTTGTTATTTGCCCAAACTCTTTCAGCAGCCCCTGCACTGTTTAACAAAGGTTGCAATGTGGTAGAATATTTTCGCAGAAATATAGAAAAGCTTGTCCAGGAAGGTACCCGGTGTCTCACGGTACCAAACCGGTTAAACATAGCCCAAATCACAGCATGACTGTCCGGATTATCCTGTCCGCCAGCCTCACCCTCTACAAAACGGGCCAGCCAAAGAGCGTCTTCTGGTGTAAACTGATATTCCGGGTAGCTCTTCGATAATGCGCTGATTGATGTGTTTATCTTCAGTTTTCCAAAACTACCGGCTATCGGTCCCGAGGTCAATGTGGTTTGATGCGGATCGACATTTGCTGGTCCGATAAATGATTTCATTACCTGCCAGGTTTTAGGCCCAATAATTCCATCTGCACCAATACCTTGTTGCTGTTGCCATTTCGATACTGCATCAGCAAGGGCTTCTTCAGAGAGACTTACATTTTCCTGTCCTGAAAATGGCAGGACCAAATCATTGACTTGTTCATAAAACTGCTTCCACCCGATATGATCACTATAAAAACGGTTTAGCCTTACTGCTTTTGACCAATCCTTTACCAGGTCATCCATTTCAATTGATGAATCAAATTGTTCAGTTACATCTTCTTCTTCAGGTTCATTAAGAAACTGGTCTTCACCGAATAATTCCTTTTTAGCAGGATCAAATTCCACAGATTCATTTTCGGTTTCCTCCCAACCCATCCAGTCTTCCAATTCAGCAAATTCCTTACTGATCAAAGAAGCTGTCTTGTTACCCCATGTTCGCCATGCCGGTAAAACAGGATTACCTGTACCGCATTTAAATTTAGGCCCACCGTCTGTCATGCCAAGATTGTCTATTGCCCATTGTCCCACGTTATACCAGATATCCGGTCCCGGATCATTCACCCTTGATGAAGAGCTTTGTCTGTGGGCCAGAATATGTGTAGTTCCAAGTATAATTTTTAGATAACTGGCCAAAAACCTGCCTGACTCATATTGAGCCTGGGTGGGAGTATCCTCATTGATCTTTATTTTTTTCCCGGTTTTCTTATCAGTTGGATACCACCATTGACCTTTTACATCCGGAAAATTTCCTTCAAATTCAACCGCAACGCTACGCGGACTTAAACAGTTTCCATGCCAGATCATTCTCGAAACAGGATGCAATTGGATGATACGGCCATCAAGCATAATGCAAAAATGAGATCCGGTATTTAAATATCCTTCGGGTGCACTAAATTGTTTATTGGGACCACCTCTTCTTTTGAAAGCCATATGGTGCAAAACAAATGCCCATAATTTTCGCGGATCACGAAAATTTTTTAATATATGCTGAGGCTTGATCTTTACACCTGATAAACCGCTTTTGGACCAATCTTCGATTTTTGTTTTGGCTTTGTTGATAACTGTAACCGCTGAGGTTCAATATTTGTGAATTGCGTCGGCTTCCAGTAATGCTCTTTCAGTAGCGAAATCTATTACACGCGTTGGAGCAATGCTATTTTTTACCTGAAAATCTGCAATCGCATTTTTTGTGGTTTCGTCCAGTTTGTTGTTTAAGGGTAAGTTAAGTCCAGATAATTTATTCAGAACTGTTTTGGCCCAGCAGGTATGGCCCTCGCAACGTTGAGTAGCTTTGGCAGATTCTCTCTCAAGTGTTTCTTTAACTAATTCTTCTTCATCTGCATATACTACATCTTGCCCGGAACTTTCTGAAACATTTATTTCAGAAGGTTCGGCTTCAGGAAAATTAAACGTATATTCAGTTTCTTCATAATTATTCTCGCCAGTGCTGTAATCCGGTTCATTTTGAAATTCATTTGATTCATGCAAATATCTCGTATCTTTTATTGCATCAAGATCATATGTTTCACCTTCTAATTTGATGGAGGGAACACTGCATTGAATGTTATCAGGGTTAGGGTCAATGACTTCCCAGATAGAATTTATTGCAGCTCTGACTGCGGGAGGCCCCAATTTTCTTAAGAGTATATAGTTAGTAGGAATACCCAGGGAAACTAAAGGTGAAATCTTTCCTATTGCATCAATAATTTCATCATCCAGATCAGTCACTGCCGGATTTGCAGTATAGTCTTCCACAGTAGGTCCAACCACCTGTGCTTTGGGGTGATAACTGCCAATTCTGTTCATAAGATCAACCCCAAGGCTATAATCTGAATCCGGATTTTTATAAATAAAAGCAGCAGTTTCGCTATCAGCGCTCATAGAACGCCTGTTGCAATTTGCTGATCCTATTACAACCATATCATCATCTATGACATACATTTTTGAATGAACCTGTTCATGAAAAGCAACTGCGGGAGGCTTAACCAGTTGGAGTATCCTTACTTTGTCTGGATCAGGAATTCCGTTTTTCAATACGGCTATAAATTCCTTTCTTTTTCGTTTAGGAATCTGCATATCTTCTTTTGCATATTTATCATTCTGAGTCAGGATAGTAACCTTAAAACCCGGCACATTGCGAAGTCGCTCATTTAACCAGGAAGCTATTTCACATGACACCATATACTGGTCTTCCATCCAGATAAATCTTTCCGCATTGGAAATTACTTTATGAAGGTTCTCTTTAATTGAACGATCCTTTATCAAACCATTCCAATGGTTATATGTACGAAATATTTTCACGAACGAGTCTCCTGATTTTGCAGGCAAAACAGCTGGTATAAAATTGTCACTTATCAGGTTGCTGTTACCAAGACTTTTATGCAATATACCTCTACTGGTTAAATATTTTAGTTGGGACTCCCATCGCATTTTAAATATCTTCAATAATTCCAGTGCCGCATTCCCCCCAAGCTTACAATGAACGTCGTGAAGCTCATTTATGCGATTGGGATGTAAATCTACTCCACCACAAAAACCTGTCAATGATTCTCCTGTCTTTACTATGATAATTTTTTCGTGATGGCTCATTTCATTTGGTAACTGGGCATAGGCTTTTACAGTTTTCCATTGAGGAATTGTATTCATTGCAAGACTTAATGGAAACGGAATCATGTTGATGGCAGTTCTTATTCCAGACAAAGCTATCCCAACAGCAGCTGAACCAGTCGTAGCATTGTCAATGTACATTCTCCCGTTTTTCAATGCATTTATTCTTCTGCTGGCATCGCTAATCCTGGTGATATATGATGGATTGCCCCATATCATTACTCTTATTGCAACTCCTCTTAAATCTGCCTGTTGCAATAAATTAGCCATCTTACTGGATGGATCCCCTGGAATCAGCTCAAAATCCAGGTTAATCATCCATCCCAGGATATAAACAAAATCGCCGCTTCGGGTCAACCGGATAGTGCTGGCAATGGCTGCCATGGCTTCCCTTCCATCCATTAATGGTTCCGCAGGACAAAGAACAGCAGCGGGCAGCAGTGATCTCCACTTTGAAGTTGAAGCAGGAGTAATTGTTGAAGGCTGCGTGGGTCTTAATATTAATTTTGCAAAAGTATCGGGCCCTAAAATACCATCTGTTTTCAGTCCATTCAATGATTGAAATTTTGCTATAGCCAACGAAAAATATATACTATCAAGCGGCAAATCAAACCTAGTAACACCTGCAGATGCTAATTCACTGGTGATTTGCTCACGTGTGAGGTTATTCCATGTTCCTTTTTTTTCATAAAATGTGTTGTTGCGTTGTGCTTTTTGAACATCTATGTGTGAACGGTAATTATTAAGGTCATGGAGGCCCATATCACCCTGCAAAATTGCCCAGGTGCCGTGTGCCAAGACACCCTTATTGGAAGGTGTAAGTTTTTTTATTTCCTGATATTTATCAATTGCTTTAACCAGTTGTGAATAATCGACTTTCCCCAGATTGTCTTTTGCATTAATACCTGTTATTGTATTAAGTGTTGTAATAATTGAATCGAGATGATTTGCCCATTTTAATGAAACCATAAAGGCACTGTTTAATGCCAAAGCTGCCAACATCTCCGAAGAAGATAATTCTTCATCCAATTTAGGGTTCATATCATAAAGCATGCTCTCTGTATCTGCGAATGGACTTGTTATTTCAAATTCTGATGCAGGAGCAACATAATAATCTGTATTTACTTCTAAATAATCACTAAAGGGAGTTCTCATAAAATAAATTTTTCAAATAATTCCCGAAAATATTTACCTGCAAATAAATATGTGCAATATCAAACCACCGGACAGATTATTTCAGTTTATCACCTGTTGAGGTTTTACCCCGATTCCATTAGAATTTACCCCATTTACCTTTTGTGGCTGAATACGAACAGTTCCTTTAATGTTCGCTTCCGGGTTCTTAATTTTATGCCCTGTAGCTTTTTCCCAGTTATTGATAATCTGAAGCAGATCATTTAAAGCCATTCTTTCAGGACTGTTTATTGGCAAATTGTTTAATTGGCTCTTAATAATATTTGTCACGGTAGTCTCAACATTGTAATCCCCTAATTCAATTCTTCGCAATAAAGTATTCATAGGAGGTGCAATATCCAAAAGGCCTTCAGATTTACTATGCGCAGGAACACCCACTTTTTTCCCAATATTGATAAGTCTTTCTCCGGGAGTACCACCATTGCAACGCAAAAATTGAATTAGCGGAGAATCATAAGAAATAACCTCATAAAACCAGGACATCATCACTACGGAGGAATATTCTTCTTTCGACAAATTAAAATATCTGTAATTGTTAAAATTAGTCTCGGTTGTTCTTCGGGACATCAGCATTTCCTGAATTTTCTGGGCTGCATCCACAATAGTAAACATATCAGTAGTATTGGGCCCTGAACTATTATTGGCATTTGCATATGCCTGCCATATTTCGGTAAGAAATTTTTCAAACAATACTATGAAAGGTTGATTGTTAAATTCAGCTTTAAAATAGTTAACTGGTGTATTGGATTGTAAATCACCAAATGCCAGGTCCATTCCAAACAGTCTCCAGTAGGCATTTCTTCTGGTCATTTCCGGGTGATATCTGACCTGAGTTTTTAAATTTCGATAATTCGTGTTCGACAAATTTGAATAAAACAGGCTTTCAGTATTCATAATCCATTGGAATGCAGACTTATTTTGAGAAGTTGTTGCCTTGGTTAATTTTTCATCATGAGTATACATGTGCAACATCTTTTCAAAAATTTGAGCAATACGCGTGTTTTCTACAAGATAGGCATATATTAAATGATAGAGAGGAATAAGATGTACGCCCTGGTTATCCCGATCTGTTTGAGTGGCAGTAAGAGGATTAGGGATATCAGTGAATGCAGTATAAACAACGGAGCCATTTTTGTAATCTCTCTTATATACCATATCGGTCCAATGTTTCTGAATGGCCTTATCAATATAGTCCGAATCATCGAATGTGCAGAATACTTCTTTAATTTTTATATGGTAAGAGGAATTAAGTCCATTTATAATTCCAGGTGTGGTAGGTGATACCAATTCCTGAGGAAGCCCAATAAAGCCAGATGATATCTGAGGGATACCTGTATTATTCAGTGCACTGAATATAAGATTATTAATTGCATCCATAGCTGATTATTTTAATATTTAATATTTTTTTTGTTTACCGGAAAGTAATCTTCAGGTATATCTATCAATAACTTCGAATCTTTTTTTGATACTGAACTGGAAGAAATGATGGATTGGGTATCATAGGAAATATCGGCTTTTTTAGGTTTATCCTTATCAAGCTTATTCCTTATTTTTATTTGGAAAGATCTTAATTGATTCTGCACTTCCTGAATTGCATTAAAAGAATCTCCTTTGCTGATCGCTATTTGAATACCTTTATCATACATCTCTATTTGCGACTCATTAAAATTATAAAGCCTTACCAGATCATCTGTATTTTGAAGAGAATCAATTTCAAAGTTCGTATCAAAAGAAATTTCCTTCGAGGCATACTCCTTGGTTTTCATATCTATTTTTTATTAGTTATTAACTTTTTAATTTATTTCAACTGCAAAGCCCAGCCTTATCATCCAATCTTCCTGTTGCTTGTAAAGCGAGGCAAGATCTCCCTGTCCGAGGCCGATTTTGTATCCGTTAACTGCAAGTAGTTTAATACATTCCTTCCATATCCAGGCATGTGACGTATACAGTGCAGGACCAGCCAGATATTCCAGCTTCTGCAAAGCCTGCGGACTTACACGTTCAGGTGGGATCATCTGAGATAAAGATTGATTATTAAAAGCATGAAAAGGTGACTTTAATACCAACCGCACTACATCAGGCAGAGCAGCCAGGCACAGGTTAATTAATTCAACAGAAGGATATTTTGCCAGTTTTATATCATACACATTTTTAAACGACATCTCAAGTTGATCCCAGGGACCCTGGCCATAAAACTGCCTGCACATTTCGATATTCATTAGTACACGTAAATACGAAATTGGGTGTGGGTCTCTGGCATGATAGGCAAATATTGAGGATGGTATTCCACTCACTACATCGTGCAACGCTGAAACTGCTGCAAAACCTGTATGCACAAAGGCAAAAGCATCTGCTGCAATTTCACTTGACCAACTGCTGTAGGCCTCAGCAACAACTCTGGGATGGCTTCTCAGATTATTGTTCAATGAGATACCAAGCTCTTCATTCCAGTTGAGCATATGAGCTACCTGATGCCCGGTTTCATGGATAATTGCTGTAGGCCGAAAGAGGTTATGCTGTGTAACTTTTATTGCAGCAACAGGACTGATGTTGCCATCCCAAAGGCGCAAGCCAGCTTTAAGTATTGATGCACCTACACCTTTTTCAACATAGGTCAGAATATAGGGAGTTTCCTTTCCCAGTGGCTGAAGCAATTCCTGCATGCTTTTAATGCACAGGATATCACACGCCCTGAGCAGTGCAGCTATATTTGGAGTTGTTCTGGAGTTAATGGCTACTGTATAGAAATGGATTGTTTCTTCTGCCTTTAAATATTGATTACGTAATTGAATAAGCCCAAGTTTAACTTTTCTTAGTTCATCCGGATTATCTTTTGCCAATTCCAACTGCCTGATGAGCGACTTTGCAAAATCCTCAACATTCCGGATGCTTTTTTGCAATGTTTGCCTCAGCAACTTTCCAAGGTTCTGTTCAATGCCATGCCACGCATTTCCGGAAGCAAGATTGTCAAGAGCTGAAAGTCGTGACGCTGCCTGGGTCCAATGATTTATCTGACGGTTTAGTGAAGTATATACAGGTGTTGTTATTAAAATATTCATAATCTGCATTTATTCAAAATTCTTACCTGCTGTTATTTTTACTTCGGGTGCCTGAATATTCGGAAGCGAAAGTTCCGCAAGATTGGGAATAGAGAGTTTTCCCCTTATTGCATGAATAACTGATTTGACAGATGAAATACCCTGAATGTTCTTCCAGAAAACCTGAACCGTTACTCCATCCTGTGGTTCTGCCTGCGCCTGTTTAAATTCAGCCGCTCTGCCTTTAAAGTGATTTGCAATAGCTTCAATTGCCAATCCTGAGAGCTTATCTGTCAGTTTCTCAACTATCCTGGTTAGTAATTCTTTCCCTGAGCTGAGTGAAATGCCTTTTAATGCTTGTCCAACAGCACTTAGTGGTGAGAATTGTTCCTGCTGATCGTTGTAATTATCCAGAAACAACTCAGGCATAGCTTCGTGAATAATTTTTACTTTATTACTCACATTCTTTAACAGCATATCATTTAAAACGTTCTTTACTGATTGACGGATGTTCATTGTAGCACCCATATAATCATTACGATTTAATCTTTCAACAACTGATTTTGCCTCTGCTTCGCTGAAATAGTAATTAAATTTTATTTCGGAACGCACAAAATTCATTACCGCCTGCACGTCGCTTGTGCTCACTACCCGTATCCTTGAATTACCAACTGAGGGAATACCCGAAGTTCCGGATTGAGTAAGTCGGTTATCTGGCATATTGGTAACCCGTAAACGGGCACCGTTAATTTCAAGATAATAGAACCTTTGTCCCAATGCAGTGCGATGCCTTTTGCTGGTAAACCTGGAGGAAAAATTTTTACCCAATCCAGGTTCTTTGATTAACAATGATGCTGCTTCTACTGTCAACGGATGAAACTGTACATTTCCTGATGGTTGCGCAGTACCTAAGCCGGGCACTTTTTCATAACGGCTTACCTGACTGAGCCTTGTGCCATTAATTGCTTCATATAAATGAACCCTTGCCTGGATTGGTTTTGATGGGTCTAAACCTAATTTATCACGTAAATAGTTGAATAAAGGAGCACCCTTAAAAGTTTTGAGTGTCCGGGCAATCTGGGGAGTAATTGTTGTAGTGAAAATGTGTGTATGCTTTTTATATAAATAACGCGGTCCCTGTCTTGGTTTCAGCACCCACAACCCGTGCTGGCTAGACTTGCGGACCTCCTCCCTGATGTATTGAGAAGGAAAATTATTTGCTGCTGCTGTTTCAAATGCTTCCAGCAATTGACCGGTTAGCGCTTCATTGTCATTTAAAGTATTTTCATTTATTGCTCCAAGACTCTGAATAGTCTCCTGAATGGTATTGGCAATTGCTTCATATGCGACATCGGGCTTATCCATCTCATAGGTTTCAAAACCAATTGCACCCATACCTACATCAATAATGCTTGCTGCCAACGGACGTGCAACATTCACGGGTACATATTTCCCTATAAGCTGTGCGAGCAAATTGGCCAGAAAATTAATTACTTTCTGCCGGCCAATGATTGATAAAGCCATTTTAATCACCGGCCGAAGTGCCATAATAGCTACAGGTAAAAAGCGTTCAATTGCAGGTGCAGGACTTTCTCCATCCCTTAAATTTTTTAATTCATCAATAAATTGACGGCGTCCGGCATCAAGGGAAGGGATGTTTAATCCACCTGTTTCAGAATCTGTCTCATGCTGTAAATAATCCAGTGAAGTTTCGTAATCCATAACCAGATCTTCAGCTTCTGTTTCCTGACCTGAGAAAACCAGGTTTGAAATAAAATTATCAAATTCAGTTTGAATGGCATCTAAATTGCCATTTGCTGCAACTTCATCAATTTCATATTCTTCTGAACCTGACACTTCAAGCTTCAGGAATTTTTTGGCAAGTGATTGTGCATGAGGCTGTAAATTTTTAGGTAATTTGCCAATTGCAAATTTTAAAACCTTATCAAGTAACGGCCGTATTAAAGATTTAAGCTTACCAAGAATAATATTAACAGGCAGAATTTTCCCAACGGCACTTATTCCTTTTTTCGCCAGATTAACACCTTTGCTAACTGCTGATTTTACTTTTTTAACCAAAGATCCCAGAAACTGTTCCTGTATTGGTGTAAAACAGGAATAATCAAATTCAAATTCCGTAAAAAACCTTTCAATTTCTGCTTCAGAATAATCTGCAAGATTATTTCCTGAGAAGTGATCAGAAATCATATCTATCAATTTTTCACTTCCTTTAATTAAAGGCTCAAAGTATTCGTTAGCCTGTTGGGTTGCATAAGGAATAAAACTGTCACCCATTGCAATTTCATTTGAAATTTTGCTACTCCATGTATCCTCTAATTCTGCAGCCAGTTCATCTAAAGTATTTGAAAACTCCGAATCGTAAAGTTCTCCAAGAAACTGGACGTAATCCTGGGCATAAGGTGATTGTGTATTTAAAATGTCTGACATTTCAAATGTGTGTGCAAAAGGATTTTCCAACTCATGATAAATTTGATTGTCATAATTCCTGATTCCTTCATTCTCCGGTTCTTCCCTTGCAAATGTCACATCTGAAAAAGGGGTCTCAAAATCTTCGAGCTGCGTATTTCCGTTTAAATTATTGTTATTCATGATGAAATATTTTAAATATTCACAGACATTTACATTTATTATATGCAAGGTAGAATAACTGCACAGGCGATTTCAATCCCCCTAAAGGGTGAATTTTCATATTCAAATAGAAATAGATTAAAAGATTTCATTGAAAAGCCCAGGCCGGAATTTTTCGATAGAAAGGTAGATATTTCACCTATTCTTATTTAATGCTGCTTATCAAAAAAGGTTTGATGATAATAATTAATCAGAACTACTGTATTTTTTGCTCCAGTCTTTTTAAGTATATTTTTTCGATGTGAACGCACTGTTTCAAAACTTATAAAAAGTTTTTCGGAGATTTGTTTATTGCTATAACCTTGCATTATTAAACCAAGGACTTCAATTTCGCGAATACTTAATTTATGATCATTTATTACCACTCCGGTTTTTAATTTTTTATTAATCCGGGAAATCGCTAAAAATTGATCATAGACATATACATTAAGTTTAACTTGTAACGTTTTCCCAATTGGCCGAAGTAATGCTAAGATCTCATGTATATTTTGAAAAAGTACTAATTCAGTCTCTTCATTCCAAACACTGTTACAATATAACTCAAACTCCTGTTCATCAAGAGATTTTTCAGATACTACTGTGATATGGAAATTAGCTGACATATTATTGCCAATGTATAACAGGTTATCTTCTATTGATCACCATTAAACATGTGTAGCTCAAGTCAGGAAGTAGTACCGTTTATCTTTCTATATCCCCGACCCATGATATCCTTTTAAGAATCATTTTTCCTAAACTAATTATGAACTTTAAGGATGTCTATTGAATCAGGTTTTCAAAAATAAATATCCTATAATTTTGATATTAAGAATAATATATCCATTTATATTTAATACAATTTACTACTTATTTCCCGTTATTCAATTTAAAAAGAGAATAAATCATCAGCATCCAACCCAGTTAGCTCCGAGAGGCAGGGAACAAAAAACTATCCATTTTTAAATTACGGGATAATCTATGATATCAAGCGTAAAAAAAATAAGATGATGCAAATGATTTCTAATCATTAGAAGAGTGCCACGTTTAAATTTGACATCCAGTCTCTTCGTTAACCGTCGAACTGCTATTTTTTGAAGTTGTCTAAATGAAAAATCTCAATTTTATGGTATATAAACTATCACTGTTAACCGACTAAAGTCGGGATTATTAAATTTTATTATCTGTAGAGCCCAATTTATGGGCAATTCATTTAGCCATTAATTTTTAGACCCCCTCTATTTTCAAATCCATTTTAATTGAAGCT
>JAEYNZ010000024.1 GCA_023412195.1 Bacteroidota bacterium | reverse complement strand
AATATTACCGAAAGGTTAGGGTTGTAAATTAGGGAACCGCCGTATACGAGAACCGTACGTACGGTGCTGTGAGAGGTCGGAAAGTAAAGTAGGAGGAAAACTACTTTATTTTCCTCCTACTCGATTGTATGCAGAGCATAGGTTTAAGGAGATTCTAATTACCAGTTTTTGGCAGCACAGGATGAGAAAGCATTATAAAAATACTAAATTTGCTTATCTCAGATAATCTCAATACAATGAACTTTATTAAAAATCTTACAGTCAGTTATAAATTATTATTGCTTTTCGGTCTATTGCTGATACCAACTGTAATATTTCTTGTTATTATAACAAACACGGTGGTACAGGATAAAAACGAGATTTTAGAGGTAAAGCAGGATTTTAGAACTGTAATGCTGTTGTCAGGAGTTATACACCATTTTCAGGAAGAACGGGCTTTAACCTATGGTTACTTCATGTCGCAGGGAGAAGAATTTGAAAGAAGGCTTCAGGCACAACGGGAAGAAACAGATGCTGCTCTTCGAAAACTGACTGATAATATTGAGCAACAAAAGGTCCAGAGGAATGAAATCCAGCTCCTGGCAAGATTGCCCGAGTACAGGCAGAAGGTGGATAACCTTAGTATCGATTTGCAGGGGTATAATGAATTTTACCAAAGTGTACGGAGTGAGTTTTTTTCAAAGCTCAGAGAGGAAGCAAACCTTGTTAATGACCAGCAATTACGCAACCAGATTCAATCAGTTGTTCAACTGATTTATGCTAAAGAATTCCTTGGGCAGATCAGAACTCTTTCCAACATTATTTTCACAAGTGATACCTTGTCCATGACCAGGTTTTACCAGTTAAGCAACCTACACGTTTTACACAACCAGCACATTCAGTTTTTTCTTCAACAGGCATCTGACGATTTAAGAAAGCATTATAATGTGATCCTGTTTAATTCAGAATATCTTGAAATAAGCCGGATGTTAAACGAGGTGACCAGCGATCCATATGCTGATGTTTCATCCTTACATGTGATAGACTGGCACAACAGGTTCACCTCCACAATCAATCAATTCAGAAATGTGGAAAACGATGCCTTCGACAGTATTGACATGATGCTGGAAAACAAGTTGAATAAAGCCAATACCGTGTTGTTGGTTTACCTGTTGATTACACTTCTTTTCGTATCCCTTGCAGTAATACTGTCTGTTGCCATCGTGAGGTACATTATCAGGACTGTATTATTGTTAAGTCAAATTTCGGAAGATGTGGGACAGGGTCTGAATGTTTCTGATATTCCGGTTTTAGGTAAGGATGAATTTGGGGCACTGGCTAATTCCTTTAGAAAAGTGGTGGAAAGGAACCAGGAATTAGCCACTATAGCTGCAGAAATTGGTGAGGGGAATTATGAGGTAAATATTTCGTTGCCGGTCGGTAATGATATTTTGAGAAATGCATTAATAAAAATGAGGGATAACCTGTATGCCCTGTCGGATGAAAATAAAAAAAGAAGCTGGCTGTTGTCGGGGATGTCGCAATTAAATGATCAGATGGGAGGTATTCAGGATATCCAACTACTATCAAAGAAGATCGTGACTTTTTTATGCAATTATACGGGAGCAGAGTTAGGTGCATTATTTATACAAAATGGCAGAACCCTTTTCCATTTTTCTGCTGGCTATGGGATTGAGGGCACTGCAAATGGTTCTTTATCATTAAGAGTGGGCGAAGGTGTAGCAGGTGAAGCTGCATTAAGTAAGAAACCTGTTCTTATATCGGATGTTCCTGCAGGTCGTTTTAAAATCAAAACAATCCTGACTGAAACGGAACCGGTGGGAATGATGATTGTCCCGGCTGTTTATGAAAATGAACCGGTGGGAGTTATTGAACTTGTTTCACGAAATGGATTTACCACACTTCATCAACAATTTCTTGCTGATGCTGCCGAAAGGATTGCTATTGTGCTGCGTACTTTGAAGTCAATAATTGAAACACAGGAATTGCTGCATGAAACTCAAAGCCAGGCAGAGGAACTTGAAAACCAGCAGCAGGAACTGAGGCAGATAAACAGTGAATTGCACAAACAGCGCGACGAACTTGAAGCGTCAGGAGAAGAATTACAGGCAAGCCAGTTTGAACTGCAGGCAAAGAATGCTGAACTTCAGGTGAAATCCGCTGATCTGGAAGAACAATTCAAAATACTCTTCGTTAAGAATCAGGAACTGGAGGAGGCCCGGCAGGTTATTGAGTTGAAAGTCAAGCAGGTGGAAGCCATCAGCGGGTATAAAACAGAATTTCTGGCCAATATGTCTCATGAACTCCGCACTCCGCTGAATAGCATATTGCTTCTCTCACGAATCCTGATGGATAATGCCCGGCTGAATGGAAATGAGAAAGATGCTGAACATGCAAAAATAATACACAATGCGGGTGGTGACCTGCTCAAACTCATCAATGAAATACTTGATCTGTCAAGAGTGGAATCAGGTCGGATTGAACTCGATGTACAGAAATTTAAAGTCCGCTCACTTGAAGTAACAAAAGAATTTGAGGAACAGGCAAAGGAAAAAAATATTGAATATCGTGTACAAGTAGAAAGCAATGTTCCTGAACAGTTTAAAACCGACAAGTTCCGCCTGGAACAGATTCTCAGGAACCTCCTGTCTAATTCCTTCAAATTCACACAACGCAATGGTAAAGTGGAATTACATATTTATAAAGTTGATGAACCGGAAGCACTGTTGCCGGATGATCATAATAAAGCTGCAGGGGTGATTGCATTTGCTGTAAAGGATACCGGAGTAGGCATCCCCAAAGAAAAACAAGAGGCGATTTTTGAAGCTTTTAAACAGGCGGATGCATCCACTACAAGAAAATATGGGGGAACCGGACTGGGACTTTCCATCAGCCGCGAACTTTCCCATCTGTTAGGGGGAGAACTGCAATTAGAAAGTGAGCCTGGAAGAGGTAGTACATTTACACTTTTTCTGCCGGTTGAACCTGTTGATAAAAATGGTAAAACAAAAGGGAATGCTGCAGCTGTGCCTGATCCGTTAAGTCATGTTGCTGCATCAGTTGTTTCTGATCCTGTGCACCTTCCTGAAAATATCCTCAATGAACAGGAAAATGGGACCAGCATCATGATCATTGAAGACGATACTGCATTTAATAATGTATTGGCCGATTTTGCCCGGAGCAAGCAATTTAAGGTAGTTCAGGCTTTTAGTGGTAATGAGGGGCTTGAAAAACTTCATGACTCACCTCCTGATGCATTGCTTTTGGATGTAAGACTGCCTGATATGACAGGATGGGACATCCTGAGAAATATGATAAATACCAACCTTCTAAAACGGGTACAGGTACATATGATGACTTCTTACGATTATAAAAATGAATTGCCCAGGCATCAGGCTTTCAATTCATACCTGCAAAAACCAGTTACACTTGAAAGCATAAACAAGGCTTTTTTAAAGATTGCAGGAAAGAACAATCCTATTAGAAAAATGTTAATTGTTGAAGATAACAGGGTAGAAAATCATGCCATCGCTGAGTTGCTGACCGGACATCAGATCGCATCCGATTCAGCCTTTTCAGGTAGTGAGGCTATAGACATAATCAAAATGGATAAACCTGACGGAATAATACTTGACCTGGTGCTGCCCGACATGGATGGTTATGATGTAATGGAGTCAATCAGGGAAACGGACAGGAATCTGCCAATTATTGTCTACAGTGGAAAAGAAATTAATCAGCAGGAGGAAAGGAAACTCAGAAAGTATGCAAATACAATTATCATTAAAAACAACTATTCCTATGTAAGACTGATGGATGAGGTAAAACTGTTTCTAAACCAGGTCGACAAACAACTGGCAGATAAGGATCATTTTAAAATCGATCTTCATATACCTGATGAAGTACTGAGAAACAGGAAAGTTTTGCTTGTCGATGACGATGTCAGAAACATCTATTCCCTTTATAGGTTCCTTGAGAAGGAAGGAATGAAAATTATAGTGGCCAATGATGGTAAGGAAGCTATTGAAAAGCTGGAACAGGAGCAACATGTCGATATTATCCTGATGGATATTATGATGCCTGAAATGGATGGAATTGAAGCTATAAAAAGGATTAAAAAGATGCATGGGTTCGAAAATGTTCCAATAATTGCCATAACTGCCAAAGCCATGATGGAAGACAGGGAACATTGTATCAGGGCAGGAGCCTCTGATTATGTTTCGAAACCCATTATTATAGAAAAACTGATCTCCTTAATGCGCGTATGGGTGTATGATGCAACACAATGAAGAACATATTCTGCTTCCAGATGAGCATAAAACAAGTTTCTTTCTGGAAAGTATAAGAAACAGGTACGGTTATGATTTTACAGATTACAGCCGTATGACAGTAAAGCGCCGCCTTGTCAGGTTTATGCTTAGAAATAATATTTCTGCACTCGATGATATGCTGGAAGTATTATTATCTGACAACAACCTGTTTGAATATTTCATACAGGAATTCACGATAACCGTTACGGAAATGTTCCGCGATCCCGGATTTTTTCTTTCCCTGAGGAAGAATGTGCTTCCGGCTCTTTCAACTTATCCGTTTATCAGGATTTGGGATGCCGGATGTGCAACAGGTGAGGAATTATACTCTCTGGCTATCATGCTTAAGGAGGAAAATTTATTGCATAAAACAACTATTTATGCAACAGATATTAATCAGAAAGCACTGACAACAGCAAAGGCTGGAATTTTTGATACAGCTGCCATGGCAGCTTATTCTGAAAATTATAATTTGTCAGGTGGTAAGTATTCGCTTACTGATTACTACCATTCAAGATTTAATGGTGCTATTTTTGATAAAACCCTTATTGAAAATGTAGTATTTTATCCGCACAACCTGGTTACCGACACTTCATTTAATGAATTTCACCTGGTAGTGTGCCGGAATGTCTTGATATACTTCAACAGGCCATTGCAGGAGAAGGTACTGGCATTATTTTCCGGGAGTATTATTCCTCTTTGTTACCTGGCACTAGGTAATAAAGAAACATTGATGATGTCGGTTCAATATCCCAGATATGAAGTTGTTGACGTAAATGAAAAAATTTACAGGTTTACAGGATTTAAAAACCGGAATTAAAAGTGTTTAAAAATGATGATTGAAGATACCCAGATAAATATATTGATTGTTGATGACAGAACTGAAAACATATACTCCCTGGAAAATCTTCTTGCTGGTGAAAACTATAGATTCTTTACAGCCACATCCGGAAAAGTTGCATTAAACATTGCCATAAAAGAAGAAGTTCACCTGATTCTTCTTGATGTCCAGATGCCTGATATGGACGGATATGAGGTGGCCCGGCTGTTAAAAATGAACAGTAAGACAGAAAAAATTCCGGTGATATTTATCACTGCCATGAATCAGGAAATTGTGCATGCTGTAAAAGGATTTGGTGCAGGAGCAGCCGATTTTATTTTCAAACCTGTTGTCCCGGAAATTTTAAAAGCCAAAGTTTCTCTTTTTGTAAAGCTGTTCCAGAAAGAAAAGGAACTTGCAGAGAAAAATAACCTTCTGACACTTAATAACAAGGATCTGCAGGTTGCCCACAAAAGATTAAAAGATATAAATGATGAACTTGAACATAGGGTTGAGGAAAGGACAAATGAATTAAAAGAAAGAAACCTTGAATTGCAGCGGATAAATAAGGTGCTTGATAGTTTCCTGAATGTGTCAGCACACGATCTGCGGGGTCCACTCTCCAACCTTACCATGGCGCTAAAGTTGTTCAGAAGGACAGAAGACCAACAGATGCGTGACAGGATACTTAAAGGTGTTGATGATTCATTGGTAAGGATAGATCTTACAATCAGGGGAATCATTGAAATGGTTGAAGTTCAGGAACAATCAAGGAGCATGATAAAGACAGTTGATCTGGATGAACTGGTTGAAAAAGTGAAGCTCGATTATCTTCCGCAAATTGAAAAATACAATGCCACCATCCTTACCAATTTTTCTGAAGTACCAAGGATTAACTTTATCGAACTTTACCTTGAAAGTATCTTTCGGAATATGATTTCCAATTCCCTGAAATATCGTTCAGATAAAAGAAACCCGGTTATTGAAATTTCCACTGCCTGCAAAAATAAACATGTACAGTTAAATTTTAAGGACAACTGTATCGGAATTGATCTGGACAAACATGGGAAAGCACTTTTCAAACCCTTTTCACGTATCAATTCTGAACACGACGATGGAAAGGGGATAGGACTTCATCTTTTGAAGAACATCGTTGAAATGAATGGTGGAAGTATTGAAGTGGAGAGTATACCCAAACAGGGTACTATCTTTAAACTGAATCTTAAACCTTATTCTCTGAAAGAAGAAACATGTGAGGTTGAAAATTAATATTTTAATTCTCCTTTGCATATGTATCAAATTCAATAAAAAGCCAAAAATCGAACACGGCTCTGTTGCCTTTTGAAATCTGGGATTAACATTTACAGGGATAATATATTTTTCCAATAAGGTTATAGAATTTTTTTTCTGCGGAATGTTCGTAATTTTGCGAACAGCGAACAAAGTAAAAAATAAACAATCATGGAAATTAAAATTCTTGGAACAGGATGCCCTAAATGTAAGTCATTGGAAAAAGCTGCCCGTGAGGCAGTGGCTCAAACAGGTATTGATGCAACTGTTTCGAAAGTGGAAGATATTATGGAAATCATGCAATTTGGTGTGATGACAACACCTGCAATGGTTGTTGATGGAAAAGTAGTTGTTAAAGGCCGTGCGCCAGGGGTGGAAGAAATCAAAAATTTATTAACCAGATAAAGCTAAAGAAAATGAAACAGCTGATTGTGTTCATAGGATTTGTATTCATTATTGGAAATTACAATGTTGGTGCCCAATGTTGTAACAAAGTTACTTTGGCTGAAACCCAGGTGGAATCAACCCCGGGTATTCAGCCAGATGGGGATTTAAAAGTGGAAGCATATTACTTTCACTTTGCAAGAAGGTGCGTCACCTGCCGTGCTGTTGAGAGGGTTTCATCCGAATCATTACAGGAGTTGTATGGCAAGAAGATACAATTAAAACCCATAAATCTTGAAGAAGAAGCAGGTGAAACATTAGCAAAAAAACTGGGGGTTGAAGGGCAGTCTCTTCTTTTTGTAAATGGTAATAAAAAAGTAGATCTTACGGTTGATGGTTTTATGCTCGCACAAACAGCCCCCGAAAAATTTAAAGATAAAATCAGGTTAACTGTGGATTCTCTGAAATAAAAAATGGAACTACTTCATAGTTTTCTGGAGAATGCAGAGCTACCATTGTTTTCTGCCCTTATTTTGGGGCTGATGACTGCCATCAGCCCTTGTCCGATGGCAACCAACATAACAGCCATTGGCTACATCAGCAAGGATATCCATAACCAGCGGAAGGTCTTTTATAACGGGTTGATTTATACTCTGGGCAGGGGGATTACCTATACACTGATAGGACTCGCCTTCTTCTTTGGAGCGAGCCAGTTCAAATTCTCTATGTTTTTTCAGATATGGGGAGAAAAGATCCTTGGGCCTCTGCTTGTATTAATCGGACTTTTCATGCTGGGTATTCTCAATATCAAAATACCCGGGATGAGCTTCTTAACAGATAAGATGGAAAACAGTTCCAAAGGTGGATTTTGGGGAGTCCTTCTCCTGGGAATTGTATTTGCCCTTACTTTCTGCCCCTATAGCGGTGTACTCTATTTTGGAATGCTCATACCAATGACCGTTAGTAGTGCCGGGGGATTATACCTGCCGGTGGTTTTTGCACTTGCTACCGGTATCCCTGTTATCATTTTTGCCTGGTTAATTGCCTTCAGCATTGGTTCTATAGGTCATTTGTACAACAAAATGAAAACATTTGAAAAATGGTTCAGGCGCGCGATTGCCGTTTTGTTTATTGCTGTCGGGACTTATTATATAATAAATGTATTTTTTTAATCCTGAAGATGAATACTTTGAAGAATTATAAAGAAAATTTTGTGGAAATTGCCAGCGCTCTGCAGGCGCTGGCTCATCCTGCACGTCTCCAGGTCATCGAGCACCTTTCAAAATACCATCAGTGCCCTGCAGGTGAAATCAGTAATGAACTCCCGATTAGCAAATCGACCGTTTCACAGCATATGACTAAACTTCGTGAGGCAGGGTTTATTTCAAGTTGCCAGGATGGGATCAGTCAGTATTACCGGCTGAATCATGAAAGGCTGAACGAGGTTATTCAGCAACTTACCTTATTGGGTGAACATATAGAGCTGCTCTCCAGAACAAAAACCATCTGTAAAAAAGCAACAGTGTGCCATGATTCAAAGGAAACGGAAATGAATCATCAGATAATATAATAAACAAGATTATTGAATATCCATTTGTTATAAATCAACAGGGTTTTAAGTATTTCGATTAATAATGTGATCGTTGATATTCCGGATGAAAATAATGGCTTATCTTTTCTGAAGTCCAGGTTCTGGAGGAAATGGGAATACCTGGCAGCCAGAGAATATTTTTCTTCAGCACATGTTGATATGAAATTTTTGAATTTTAAAAAGATCAATCAATAAACATCAATAGATATGAAAACTTCCATCGGATTTATTGGAGGAGGAAGAGTGACAAAAATATTCCTCGAAGGGTTTAAGAACAAATCTGTATCTTTTGATACCATCATTGTTTATGACCCCGGTTCTGAAAAGGTAGATAGCCTTAAAACAATATGGCCTGAAATTGTAAAGGCAGAAACTCCTGAAGATGCTGCCCGTGCAAAGGTGGTTATTCTTGCTGTCCACCCGCCCATGATCATTGAAACACTTGGAAAAATAGCTGCCACTGTAAGTGAAGAATCACTGGTCGTATCGCTTGCACCAAAAATCACGATTGAAATGATGGCTTCAAAGCTGCCAACTCAAAGAGTTGTCCGTATGATTCCAAATGCCACTTCGTATTGCAATGAAGGGTATAATCCTGTTGCTTTTCATCGGGCAATGGATAAGAAAGACAGGAAAAAAGTAAAAAAGCTATTTAAGCCGTTGGGTAAAACTTTTGAAACCGAGGAATTTAAACTGGAAGGATACGCGGTTATTTCAGCCATGTTGCCAACCTATTTCTGGTTCCAGTGGAATGAATTGGAAAACATTGCCCTGCAAACAGGACTTTCAGCTGAAGAGGCACAAAAAGCTGTAAGTGCTACCCTTAGAAAGTCCATCAAGCTATACTACAAATCAAAACTTACTCCTGACGAAGTGATGGACCTGATTCCCGTAAAACCCTTAGGGGAAAATGAAGAGGAGATAAAGAACATTTTGAACAGCAAGCTTCTGGAAATATATGCAAAGATTAAACCTTAAATCATCATAGATAACCTTGATGAAAATAAAGTGATAAACAATTATTGTCCGCTTGTTTTAAAGTTGAATGTTTCCTGCAGCCTGTCACCTACAGCATACGATAACAACTGAAGCAACCGCAAGTCAAATTTTTCACTGCGGAGCATTTCTAACAGATGTATTATACGATCGCGCCTGTTAACCATTGGCTGGTCTTGATTTAAATTGTCAATTTGAAGCATGTCTGCTTCACTTAACTCAAAATCAAAAATCTGGCTGTTTGAAATGATGCGTTCAGCACTCCGCGACCTTGGAATGGTGACCACACCTTTTTGTATAGTTACTTCATTATGATCAGTAATGGCCAGGATATGATAACCCAAAGCATGGTAGAGGTCAACCACGGTGTCAGGGTTTAGCCGTCCGTCGGTGCGTGTGGTATGTGTGTGGAAATTTGCTTTATACTGCTGGTGGTTTTCCCAGTCAACACCCTCATACGGATTTTTGATAACAAAACCTGAATCGCAGCTGCTGAGGGAAATGGCAAACATCACCAGCAAAAGCATGTCAATCCCAAGGTAAATTCTTTTATTTTTCATTACTTTTTGATATTATTATTCTTCTGCTGCAGAGGCATCTAAGATTATTATCAACAGGATAATTGTAAATAAAACATGAAAGTATCAGTAAAGTTTTGATCGTGTAGAAGGTCTGAGTTAAAATATTTTATTTGGATAATTATGCTGGGACTGAACTGCTTTTGGGTTACATCAAAGCAGCTTCATTATCAATGCTCAGCCTATTAATCATGACTTCCGGTAGTTATACAAATATCAGAATCACATTATAGGTTGCAGGATAAGTTGTTGTTCGATTTAAAAATCTATATCAGGGAAGTAAAAACTAATTTCTTCCATTATATTCGCGGTGAGAGGAATGAGATATCTTTTTATTAATAAATTGTATTTTCACCAATCAACCATTAATAACCTTTGATTAAAATCTTATATGCTGGACTTGATGAATATTTTGATTTATAGTGAAAAAAAATCTAACTATCCCTTTTAATATGGGGAAATTCCTGTTAATAGTTTGTTTGCTTTTATTTAACCTGATTGGCAAGTCACAGGAAGCAATCAGTTTTTCATACAATTATGGAAATATTGCCATTCACACACCATTGATTGAACCTTTGATTGACGGGCCAGTTTACGGATTTAGCTTAAACTATGCTTTCTCTGCGAAAAATGGGGCTGAATGGCGAAAGCTTTACAATTTCCCTGATTATGGCATCAACTATAATTATAAAAATTATAATAATCCAAGGCATCTTGGAAGTTCACATTCTGTTACAGGATTCTTTCAAATGCCATTTTTCAGAATAAGTCATTACTTCGATTTTGGCTTCCAGGGATTAGCCGGAGTGGGTATATTTACAAATAAATATGATGAACAGTATAATCCCATAAATAAAGCAATCAGTTCGACTATAAATATCAGCGCAGAAACACGGCTATATTCAAAAATAAGTATCCATCCTGTTTTTCTGGAGTATTCCTTTGGGCTTAACCACTTTTCAAACGGTTTGATTAAAGCACCAAACCTGGGTATTAATGTTTTTAATAACAGCTTTTCCATAGGTTACTATCTTGAAAATGAGGCCTCTCATAATAGCAATATAAAACCACCTAAGGAAAAAAATGAAAATTTTGAATTTTGGATGGTATCATCTTTTGGAATAAAAGAGCTCGATTACGATCCTAAAAAATATCTGTATTCCGGGTTAACTTTAAATATGGTAAAATATTTATGCCCGATCAATAAATCTGGAATTGGAATTGATATGTTTAATGATCCTACACTGATTAAGTATGCATCTCAATATTATTATTATACAGGATCTCCAGGTTTTAATTTCAGGTATGGTATCAATTTGAACAGCGAATTTCTTTTTAACAGATTAGGTTTTTTTGGAGGCTATGGAATCTATCTCAAAAATTCTGAATTTTATTCTTCAAGGCTGTTTTACAAAGCAGGGTTTAAGTACTATTACAAGGATTTTATCGGTATGGTATTAATCAGGGCAAGTCCTTTATTTCGTGCCGACGTGGTAGAGTTTGGGATTGGATATAGAATGACAACATATAAAAAGCGATAGGTCATTCTTAAATACAACTTCCTGATTATTCAATAGACGAAGGTAGGGGAAACAGGAATAGCCGACCTTCCCGATCTGGATCGTGACGTTTTAACCGTGCCTGCTTGCCGGCAGGCAGTTGGGCTGCCCCAGCTAAATAAACAATGAAGTAAGTGTTCCTGCTCCCTTTCCTGAATTAACCGGGACGTTCAGTATTTCGATTATATTTTTCAATTAAAGTCTTTTTAAAAGGTCTGCTTTTAATTCGATTTAAATAGTTTTCATATTTCAGTGCCTCAGTCTTTAAATGAAATTCTTTTTCGAAAACCACTTTCCCTGGCCTGCCTGCTTTAGTAGAAGGAGTAGCTCCGGCTTTATATCTTAAAAGCCGGTTATCAACATCAGCAGAACAGCCGATGCAATAACAGTTTTGCGATTTACTGTACAGATTATGAATATAATGGCTCATAGGACTGGGATAGTAAAACAAAAAAATGGGAAGGAAATATATTTTACTTGCCATCTTCCCGTATCGAGAGGCGGGCATAGTCCTCCGACCTTCCAGATACCAATCGGTACATTTTAAACTGCCTATTTGGGCAGGAGGGCAGCTACCTGCATTTTCCCGGATTATGATGCTGATTATTTCCACTCCATCATTAGCCAGGGAACATTGAAAAATGCGTAACAGCATCTGTAAACATAGTCGAACCTGGAAAGGTAGTGTTTACTCGGCCAGACAACACTGGGAAAGGCAATGCCACAGGGGCAGATACTTCCATGTTGCCTGTTTATAGTAACAAATTTCACTTATGTAGGGCATTCTGCTTTCTCAAATTTTAAATTTATGCAGGAGGCTAGTAGCCCCTCAATTATCTCTTAGAAGCCGCTTTTCAATATCAGCAGATTTGCCGAAATAGTAGCGGTCCTTTCAACTGCTGTACAGAATTTAAACATAGTGGCTCATAGGAATGGAATTTTGTATAAAATAAAAGGGAAGCAAATTAATCTTACTTCCCTTCTTTCCAAGTAGCGAGAGGCGGGCATGATCCGCCGACCTCGTGATTATGAATCACAACTGACCCTTTCTCTTGTTTTCTCTTAATTGTTAAGTATCTGTTATTAAGTATTTTGTTGATTTTTTATTTTCTCTTTTTTGCCCTTTTTCTTTCTTTTTTGCCAAAATGTATGTATCTTGTATGTATCAAATTTTTTATACATACATTCTGTAGCACCAATAAAATCAACATGATCAGAGTAACAACCGCCACAATTCTTGACAAAAGAATCCAAAAAAATGATGGAACCTATGCTGTAAAGCTTAGAGTGACATTCAACAGGGAACAAAAATATTACCCCCTGGGTAAATTTCTGACTCCGGAGCAATGGAATGAACTACAGGAAGAACAACCAAAAATCAGGGAGCTAAAAAGGTTGAAGCTTCATTTTGCTGGAATAGAAAAAAGGGCCATTGGTTTGATCGATGATATGGAGAATTTCTCTTTCCCGGCCTTTGAGAAAAAGTTCAATGATCAGCCAGCTGTTATGAACGACGTTCTGGATGCAATTGAAAAAAAGAAGGAAAAGTTGGCTGCCGCCGGTAGTTTTAACTATGCTGAAAGTTACCAGAGCACACATAAATCCTTAACAGGTTTTCTGAACACCATGCACAGGAAAAAACTAAAGTATTCCGATATCACACCTGAATGGCTTCAGCAATATGAAGACTGGATGAGGCAGAATGAAAGCTCTATAACCACCATTGGAATATATATTAGAAACTTAAGGACCATTATTAACCAGGCAATTGAGGAGGGCCATTTTCAAAAGGAGTTCTACCCATTTGGCAAAAGAAAGTATCAGATTCCCCATGGTAAGAACGTCAAAAAGGCTTTAACCATCGAACAGATAAAAATGATTGTCGACCATGTTCCGGCGACTGAGGCAGCTAAAAAAGCCAGGGATCTTTGGTTGTTCAGTTACCTGTGCAATGGAGTCAATGTAACAGACATAGCCAGGCTTCAGTACCAAAACCTGAGCAGGAAGCACATCACTTTTATCCGTGCCAAAACAGAAAGGTCCACCAAGTCCAATCAGAAAGAAATCGTTATAGTCAGAATGCCTGAAATAGATGCATTAATTGATAAATGGGGAGTTAAACCGGCCAAACCGTCTGCCTATATTTTTGATTTAATTTCTTCAGATGATTCACACGCCGTTCAGTTTGCAAAAATAAAACAAGCTACCAAAACCATCAATAAGTACATGAAGAGGATAGGGGAGACCTTCAATTTTGATCTGACCCTAACCACCTACACCGCCCGCCACTCTTTCGCCACCGTCCTTAAACGCTCCGGCGCACCCATCGAGTTCATCAGCGAAAGCCTCGGCCATAAAGATCTTAAAACTACCGAAAACTACCTCGACAGTTTTGAAGACGATGTCAGGGAATCATATCAGAAACTATTGCTTAATTTTAAACCGAAAAAAACAAAAACTAAATCCTGACATGAGTTTCGGTACTGATTCCATTTTTCATAAAATCCTTCACATGGGAATGGCTCCCTGGTTGGATGAGAATAAACCTGATGAAATGTTTGCTGACAAAATAGATGATGTTAAAAAAGTAGAGCTTGAATTTCATCCGAGGCACAAAATTGATTTTTATTTCCGCCCGTTCAATTTTAAAACAACATACTATCATAAAACCATTCTGAATGAATCCAATACATTTTGTAATCATATTTTTCATGTTTTGAAAAATGAAGATGACATTAGGGTAAATAAATACCTGCATGATCTTATCCTTCAAAAAAGACTTCCTGATTGGTTATTCGATATAGGCAGAATTATTAAGGAAAAACAGTATTCCGTCGACTACATCGACCATTATAAATATACTTTCGATATTGATGAAGACCATAAAACAGAAACATATATAATGCAGCTGCTTAAAGTGGCTTTGATGTGGGTTTATCTTGAAATTCAATCTTTTTTCACTTACATTCAGCCGGATGAGTTATTTATTGAGGATGATTTATACATGCGTTTTCTTTATGAACCTGTACCGGCTAAATCCTATTTAATTAAATCTCCATCCATAATTACTGTCCAACCCGAAGAAGTATCTCTAAAATCTGCTGAAAAAGAGGAAGTATCCTTATTTTCCTTTAGGTATAAGCAATTTGACAAGGCACCTGACAAATTGGTCGATTTTTGGGATTCTTTAAAGAAGCATTCATTTATTTCAAAAGACACAACATTACCTAATTTCAAAAAAGCTTTTTCTGGAAACCCAGTTTCAAATCCCATAGTTTGGAAAGGTTATCCCACTGAATTTTCGTTTATGGTTAAACTCCTGCATAATAAGTATAAGGTAGTGAACGACACAAAGCAAAAACAATGGGAAATTGCACGTGAGTGTTTTATTCCCACAACCGGTATAAAATTTCCCTCTAATATCAGGAAGCTTCAAACACCTGCTTCAGCTGACGATCTGGAAAAGATTGTAAAATTGTTAATTTAAGCTACTCGCCACTTTCCACCGTCTATTACTTTTTATCTTTTTTTCTCCTTTCGGTGCTTCACTTGGCATATTATTGTCTTTTTTATGGCATACTAGCCACTAGCCACTAGCCACGCCACCTTATAAAATCACCTGTCTACCCTGCTATCTCATTGTACCTTAGCGGTGTCGATGAAATTCATCGATGTCTTCTGGCCAGGAGTCTTTTTTTTAATATTTAAAATTGGAATAAATGGAAACATTAATTCTTGAAAAATTAACCGGCATCGAAAAGATGCTCCTGGAGCAGAACATGCTCAAAAAAGACGTACTTAATTTTAACGAAGCTGCCATTTATCTGGAAGTTTCACACTCGCACCTGTACAAACTTACAAGTACAGCCATCATTCCCTTTTACAAGCCAAACGGGAAGAAGCTCTACTTTAATCGCCACGAGCTCGACCAGTGGTTATTGTCAAAACGCCAGGCTCCACTCGCTGAAGCAGAATTGCAGGCTGGCCAGTTTCAACTTAAATCAGGGAGGAGATAGCCATGGAAGAAATAATAAAAATCCTTTCTACCCTCTTCAGCGAACTTAAAGCCATCAAGGTTCAAATGCTCCAGCTGAATAAAAACCGCCTCAAGGCGTACCGCGAATCCTGGCTCGACGGGCAGGATGTCATGCAACTCCTGCACATAAGTCCCCGCACCTTGCAAACCTATCGCAACAATGGCATCCTTCCCTTCAGCCAGATCAGGGGCAAAATCTACTACAAGTTTTCCGACATCGAAAAAATTCTGGATTCCAATTATTCAACCAAAAAAACCTCAACCCATGAAACTAAGTAAAGAAGCCATTCTGCACGAGACCCACTATGGCCTCACCGTCTACGCCCATATCCTGCGGCAGTATTATCCTGGCGAAACAGTCCTTTCCCTCTCGGGAACGGACTGCCGCCCGGCGAAGAACCCGTTTAACAGCAACAAGCGGACCCTGCTGGTTTCCATCGTCGACAATTGCGCCAGGCATACCG
>JAEYNZ010000115.1 GCA_023412195.1 Bacteroidota bacterium | reverse complement strand
ACCAGTTTCATTGATCCTGGCCTTACAGTGCCAATGATTGCCTGATTGTTGGCTACACCTTCTTTCAGTACCCAAACCCCATCAGTGTAACCTTCAAAATCCGATACTTCATAACGGCCTGCACTTTGGTATCCATACATCTGGCCTACTGATCCCCCGGTTTCTATCCAGTAGTCTGAACCAATTTCAGTTGATGCCCATCCTGAAGCATCAGAAAAGTTTTCCATCAGACCCAGGGATTTAATCTTGTTCTTATTAATGCCAATGTTTGCATTCATCGATAATCCGAAATTAGAACGGTTGACTATAAACCAATTCACACTTCCTTCAAGTCCTCTGTTTTCAGTTTCCCCCATATTTCTGAACTGATCGGTATAACCTGTTCCCGGGGTGGGAAACCTTATCAGCAAATCTTTGATGTTGTTGATGTAGGCTTCAAATGAACCATTTAATTTGCCACCAAAGGCAGTATAGTCCAACCCTAAATTCCTGGTAATGGTAGTTTCCCATTTCAAATCAGGATTTGCCATGGTTGATGTACCAGCCCAGTAGCTGTTAAAGTTGTTCACCCACGTGGTTGTCCGTACTTCAAGTGTCTGAGCCATCTGTCCGGGCGGGATATTATTGTTCCCTGCAGTACCATAGCTGAATCTCAGTTTCATGTCATCGAGCCAGCTTTCCGTACCATCCAAAAATGCTTCATCCGATAACCGCCACGCAACTGCTGCCGATGGAAAATAGCCCCATTTATTTCCTTTTGAGAATTTTGATGACCCATCCGCCCTGTAGGTGGCGCTGAAAAGATATTTGCCAAGTATATCAAAATTTACACGGCCAAAATAAGAAAGCAATATGTCATCGGGAAACAGATAGTTGTCAATTGAATTGGCCGCACCCTGTGCTGAAAGTTTTGTAGCATCTGCAAAGGAAAATGTTGAAGGAAAACCATGCACGGTAGTGGTGAGGCTCTCCTGATGCCTGATGATGTATTCCTGCCCCAGCAGCACATTCAACCTGAAATTCTCTGAAAGCTGATTCTTCAGGTCATATGACAAGGTGTTCGTGTTACGGTATGTTTCCCGTGCAACTTTATCAAAAATAACAGCAGGCTTCCCCTGGTTCTCTCCTGAAGGCCTGTTTTTTACATAATAAGTAGTTGTTCCATAAAAACGGTCATCTGCATTCCGGTAATCATCTAAACCTAATTCAGTTTTCAGAATAAGATTTTCAAACATTTCCCAGGCCACACTTCCACTCAAGTTGTAGGTTACTCTCTTTTGAGAACGGTCGTTATCAGAAATGGCAACCAGCGGATGGTACATGAAGAAACTCTGGTCGGTTTCATCTGTATCGGTCAAACCCTGAATCGGGAATGGTGGGAAAATCATGGCATATTTCAAACGTGAATCAGCAGAAGAAACTTCATTTTGCTCATTTGCCCCGCCGCCTTCGATCTGTGTATTGGCATATCGAAGTGATAAGTCAATAGCAATTTTATCATTCGGCTTATTTGCAAGTTTCAATGACAGGTTGTCTCTTTTAAAATTCGACATCTGCATAATGGCTTTATCATCGATATGACTGTAACTTATCGAATAGTTGGTTTTATCAGAACCGCCTGTAATGGTAAGATTGTGATTGAAAGTAAAACCTGCCCTGCCAAATACCTGCTCCTGCCAGTCATTTGCACGAACTTCACCATAAAGGTCCATATCCTGGTAATTTCCGTAAAGTTCCGTATAACGTTCAGGCTCATTGGCAAGTTGTGCCCTTTCGTATTGCCATTTTACAAAATCGGATGGGGTGAGTACATCCAGCTTTTTAGCAAGTTTTTTGAAACCTGTATAAGCGCTGTAATTTACCCTCACCTTGCCCAATTCCCCTGTTCTGGTTGTAATAATAATAACTCCGTTAGCACCTCTGGAACCATAAATGGCTGTTGAAGATGCATCCTTCAAAACGTCTATGGATTCAATGTCAGCAGGAGGGATATCTGAAATCGATTCCACGGGAAATCCGTCCACGATGAACAAAGGGGTATTATCACCTGTAATGGAGCCTCCTCCCCTCACTCTGATTCTTATTTCAGCATCCGGTGATCCTTCTGTTGCCGCTACCTGAACACCTGCCAGTTTGCCTGTGATGGCTTCTGTTGCACTGGCAACAGGAATAGCCTGCAGTGCCTCTCCGCTCACAGAAGCAACAGAACCTGTAATATCGCGCCGTTGTACTGTACCATAACCTATGGCCACGACTTCATCAATCCCAAAAGATGTTGTTTCCATTTCTACCTGGATGGACGTCCTTCCATTAAGCGGAACTTCCTGTTCTGCAAATCCAACAAAGCGGAATACCAGCACATCGGTCTGAAGATCGGTTACCCTGAGACTGAAGTTACCATTTACATCCGAAATGGTCCCCATTGTTGTACCCTTCACTACAATGTTTACACCTGGTAATGCTTCACCTGTTTCTGCCTCTGTTACCTGCCCGTTCACTGTCTGCTGCTGGGCAAAGGCAGAAAATGTAAAAAATAAAGGTGCGAATAGCAGAAAAGCGATCAAATGGATTCCGGTCCAAAAGTTTTTCCTGTTTTTACACTTCTTGTTTAACATACCGTAGTTATTAGATTCGAAAATTTTTATTGTTATTATTGTTATTTATCTGATCCTTTAGATTTTTATCCTGTTTGCTTATTGTATTTATAGCAGCAGTTTGAGAAGAAATATAATAGCCACAACCAGCAATACCGCTGATGAGATGATCATAAAATTAATTCTATTGAGATTTTTCCTGTGCTCTTTCATTTCCAGCTCTTATAAATTGCCTTTGCAAAATAATGATTTTACCTGCCCGGATGTATTGCAGGTTTCCCAGACGGTAGGATATGGTTTCCCTCAAAGAGGTTTTTTTCCCAAAATGCGGGATTTTTGTGATGAATGCAATTTCAAACTGCTGAAGGAGTATGTTTGTCTTTCATTTGGTCTGCATATTCCGATGCACTCAACCCAAACGCTCTTTTAAAACATTTCCTGAAATGTGACAGATCATTGAAACCAACTGCATAGGCTGTTTCAGATACATTCATCTTGTTCTGTACCAGAAGTTGTGCCGCCCTTTTCAGCCTGATGTGCCTGATGAATTCCTTTACGGTCATATCGGTTAGCGCATGTAACTTCCTGTATAATTGCATCCTGCTTACACCTACCAGTTCAGAAAAACGTTCAATGTCAAGTTCACTGTCTGAGATATTCTGTTCCACAACTGCAATTACCCGTTGTAAAAAGTGTTCATCGGGCGATGTTATCACAACATTTTGTGGCTCCAGTACAATATTTCTGCTGAATTTTTCCTTCAGTGAATTCCGGATGGAAAGCATGTTTTCCACTTTCGCCTGAAGGATTGTAAGGTCAAAAGGTTTCGTGATATAATCATCCGCTCCTGTTGTTAAACCCTTAATTTCATGATCTTTGGAATGAAGGGCCGTAAGAAGCAACACGGGAATATGGGAGGTGCGTTCATCATTTTTTATCCGCCTGCAAAAGTCATAACCATCCATTTTAGGCATTAAAATATCACTGATGATAATATCGGGTATAATTTCCAGTGCCTTTTCCCAGCCTGCTTCTCCATTTACTGCTTCAACTATCTGAAAAGATGAACTGAAATGACTTGATATAAACTGCCTCACATCGGCATTGTCTTCCACTACCAGCATCAACTGATGGTGCATTCTGACTTCTTCATGGGTTGACTTTTCAATAGGTTCTGCCAATGGAATCACAGAGCCATCTGCATTTTCTTCCATCTGTTTTTTTGCAGCAGTCAGATGATGTGGAATTCTTATCGTAAATCTTGTTCCTTTTCCTGGTTTGCTCGTAACGAAAATCTTACCCATATGAAGCTTCACAAGTTCTTTAACAAGTGACAGCCCAATACCCGTACCTGAATCGGCTGCTTCATCCCCTGCCTGAAAAAACCTTTGAAATATCTTGTTCAGGTGTCTGTCCTGAATCCCTCTTCCTGTATCCCTGACTACAATTTCAATGTACTGCCTTTCTTTTTCTTCAGAGGCAAAGTCATCATCATCTGCATCAAAAACAATGGAACATGTTACAGATATGGTTCCACCAGCTTCTGTAAACTTGAAAGCATTGGAAAGAAGATTATTTAGTATCCGTTCTATTTTACCGGGGTCAAATGAGGTATAAAGGTTTTTTGTCAGGGAATGGAACTTCAGTGATACCTGTTTTTCAGCAGCCAGTTCCTTGAATGAATCGACTATATTCCTGATAAAATCCACCAGGTCGCTTTCTGTCAGACTTAACTTCAGGTTTCCGCTCTCGAGTTTTCTGAAATCGAGAAGCTGTGTGATCAGGTTATTAAGGTTACGGGCGTTTCGTGCAACTAACTGAAGATTCTCCCTGATTTCCTTCCCTGAAAGATCCTGCTTCATAATCTTTTCAAGTGGTCCGATAATCAGTGTCAGTGGTGTACGGATATCATGCGATATATTGGTGAAAAACTTCAGTTTCATCATGTCCAGTTCATGTAGTTTCCGGGCGTTCACCCTCTCAACGACCAGCTGGTTTTTTATCTTTTCCCTGTTAATTAAAAATCTGACTAATATAAATATCAGAAATACAATAAATGAGAACAATAGGGTCAGAAACCACGTGGTCTTCCAGAAAGGTGGCAGTACAACAATGTTTAGCTGAGCCTCATAGCCAGTGTTTGTGATGCCCGGGACAACGTTTTTTATGCGCAACTGATATGTGCCGGGATTCAGGTTTGTATAGGTTGCACTACGATTGGTTCCTGGTTCGCTCCAATCCTTGTCAAATCCTTCAAGTTTATAACTGTAACGGTTTCTGCCACTATTCGTAAAATTCAGGGCGGCAAACTCAACGGTAAATACATTCTGGTCATACCTTAAAACTACCTGGTCGGTTTCTGAAATACTTTTTTGCAAAATGTCCCTTTTATGGTTTCCTATCGGTACCGTTCTGTTAAAGATTTTCAGATCAGTCAATACAATCGGAACATCTTTTTCCTCAGCAACAACTTCTGCAGGATCAAACATATTGAAGCCCGATACCGTTCCGAAAAGCATCTGACCTGTTCCTGTTTTAAACGCAGCACCATAACAAAACTGGTTATTGCTTAATCCATCCCTGCTGGTAAAGTTCCGGAAATAACCTTTATCAACATGAAACCGCGACAACCCATTATTTGTGCTGATCCAAAGATTATGGCTACCGTCTTCAAGAATGCACAAAGCCTGGTTGTTCGACAATCCATCCTTTTCGCTGTAATATTTCACGGCTCCCATTCCGTCATCATACAATGCGATTCCTTTATCCATGGTGGCAATCCAAATGCGGTTCTGAGAATCCTCGTACATCGACCGGGTATGCTCAGGAAATCGTTTAATGCCATTGCTCCGGGGATTAAAACATATCAACTCATCAAGTCCGCCTATCCATAAATTACCCTGAGAATCCTTTTCAATCCAGGAGACCTGTCCTTCTCCATTTAATAATGGAAAATGTTCAAAAATTTCGTTTTGAAAATCATATCTGTCAACACCTCTTGAAGTGGCTATCCATATACCCTTATCACCATCATCACAGAAATCCCATACCCTGTTGTCCGACACCGACCGGGTATCCTCAGGGTCGTGTCTGAAATGGCTGATCTTTCCTGTTGCAAGATCTATCACATCAATTCCCCCCAGATAGGTACCTACCCATAAATTCCCCTTTCCGTCGGCATGAAATGCCTTAATGCAGTTCTGGGATATGTAATTACCTTTCTCTCCGGCCATCAGATAATTATATTTACCTGTACCGGGATTATAAATATTTATTCCCCCATCCTCTGTTCCAATCCAGATTTTTCCCTCCTGATCGATCCAGAACGCATAGATTATGTTGCTGTTAAGATAATTATTATCACCAGGCAATGCCCCATAATGATGAAAAACCTGCTTGCTTTTTGCCAAAAGGTTGAGCCCGTGGCGGGTGCCAATCCAGGTTTCGCCCATGGCATCATGAAAAACTGAAAGTATCGAATTATTGGATAAACTCCTTGAATCACGTTCATTATGCCTGAAAAACCCGGTCACTCCATTTTGTTTGGAATAAACATATAACCCCCCGCGTGTACCGATCCAGAATTCCCCAAATGTACTTTTGGAGACTGAACGCACAGTTTCAGTCCTGGCTACCTGTGGCTGAAAAGAAACAGACTCTATATCTAAAGTATTGGTTGAGATCAGGAACAATCCTTCAGAATATGTCCCAACCCATAAAACACCCTCCCCGTCATAGAACAGTTCCCATATTTCCTGTCCCTGACTGATTTCAGATGACAAAGGAAAATATTCAATCTGATTGCTTTGAGAATTGTACAGGTACAGGCCCTGGTTTGTTCCAACCCATAATCTTCCCTTGTCGTCAAATTCAAGTGTTCTTACAAACTGGCCGTTAAATATTGTGCCGTCCGACTGAACGGCTTCAAGTGGTAATACTTTTCCATCTTCCCCATAAATCAACAAATTGAACTCAGTTCCGATATAGGTCTTTCCATCACCACCAACAGCGATATCATTTACTGAAATATTCCTGAAATTTGTACCTGGAAATGTGTCACAGGGATGGGAAAAACTTTCCTTTTGCCTGTCAAATACATTCAGTCCGCCATTTTCAGTTCCTACCAGCAGGTTACCTCTTCTGTCTTCTTTTATTACCCTGACAAGATTCCCTTTTATACTGGTGCTGTCATCCGTATCTGGTAAAAAATTTACAAAGGAATATCCGTCAAACCTGCTTAACCCATGGCTGGTTCCTATCCATATCCATCCTTTGCTGTCCTGATAAATACATTGAATCAGATTATTTGGAAGTCCGTTTTCCTGCGTGAAAATATCAAAACTCAGATCATTGTACGGAACAATGGCCTGAGACCGGATTTCTAAATAAAAAATTAGAACAAAAACCAGGTAAAATATTTTCGTATGTCTATACACTGCTGCTCCCTCTTTTTCTTTAACAGATAAACTTCTTCACGACCAAATTAATGTTATTTTTTATGAAAATCAAAACTATCGGCGTCAGCAAACAAAAAAGGAGGCAACCTGATTTGCCTCCTTCATACTATTGAAGTTCATTATTTTTTAAAACCCAAACATAGCAGGCAACCATAAGCTGATCTGCGGAAAATAGGTCACCAGCATCAGAACAACAAACATGGCAATAAACATAGGTACAAGTGGTTTTAAAACCTTGTCGATACTCAGCCCGGCCACACTGCAGCCGATGAAAAGTACTGAACCTACAGGTGGAGTACATAAACCTACGCTAAGGTTAAGCACCATGATGATACCAAAATGGATCGGATCAACACCCATAGACGTTACAATAGGCAGGAAAATGGGCGTAAAAATCAAAACAGCAGGTGTCATATCCATAAAGGTACCAACAACAAGCAAAATCAGGTTAATCACAAGTAAAATGATAAACGGATTATTGGAAACCGACAAGAGTCCTTCGCTCACATTTTGAGGTATGTTCTCATAGGCCATAATCCACGATAAACCTATTGAAGTAGCCACAAGCAGCATAACAATACCAGTAGTTTTTACAGAGCGGAGAATGATTGCCGGCAAATCCCTCACAGAAACCTGCCTGTAAATAAAGGCAAGAATCAGGGAATATAAAACGGCTATGGCTGAAGCCTCAGTTGCTGTAAAAAACCCTGCCACAATACCCCCGATTACAATAACAAGCATCAGCAGGCTGGGTATCGCATCCAGAAATATTTTCATTCCCTGCAAAGCCTTCTTCTTGTTCCTTATGGTTTTATACACTGCAAACGCTCCAATTCCCGCCACAAACAGGTATAAAAATATGCTGTTAATTGTAGTAGAAAAAGTCTGCCTGGAAAAAGATATTGCCTGGTATAAAAGAATGGCAGATATGGCAATAATAGCCACAATTCCAATGGTACGGAGTGCTGCTCTATAACCATTAAACCGGTAAACCAACATAGTAACAGCAGTTACCATAATCCCTAATCCTGTTAATATTCCAGGCAGATACCCGGCCAGGAAAAGTGCAGTTATGGAAACTCCTCCGCTGGCAAGTGAATAAACAATAAGGATATTACTGGGGGGAATTGATAATCCCGTAGTTGCAGAGGTAATATTCACTGCAGCACTGAAATTCTCGGGATAGCCCTCCTTTTTCATCTCAGGTTGCATGATACTTCCGATTGCGGAAGCAGAAGCTGCAGCTGACCCTGATATTGCCCCAAAAAGCATATTTGCAAGAACATTAACCATAGCTACACCACCTGGAATATTACCTACCAGTACCCTTGCAAAATCAATAAGACGGATGGCTATGCCGCCACTGTTCATTAAATTGCCGGCTAAAATGAAAAAAGGGATGGCAAGCAATGCAAAGCTGTTTAATCCTGTAGCCATCCGGTGTGAAAAAGTAGTCACTGCCGGCAGGAAATCAATGCTCACAAGCATGGTAAGGATACCGGAAATGCCTATACTAAACGCAATAGGGACACCTATTGCAATTAACACTATAAAACTAACAACAAGTACAATGATTTCAATAAATTCCATAATACTAATTTTTCCGGTTTGCTTTTATCAATCTCACCATGTTATCTATATCGAAATAAGTGATCAGAATGCCGCTGACAGGCATCACCAGGTATACAATGCCCAGTGGCATTCCAATGGCTGATGATTTTACCGACAGTAAAAAACGGGTGTAGGCAAGGGAGGTTCCCCCAATTATCAACACAAATATCGCAAAGAGGATGATGCAGGTACTGATAATCAACTCAAGCTTATACTTTCTTTCAGGGGAACTGCGTTGCACCAGCAAATCTATTGCAAGGTGCTCCCGGTTGGCTGCAACATATGCCGCACCAAGCACGCCTACCCATATGAGCAGGTATCCTGCAAGCTCATCAGTGTAGCTGCTGGGGGAATTTAAAATGTATCGGCTGAACACCTGCCACAATACATCCAGCACAAGAATACTCATTAAAAACACCAGAAACCATTCCAGTGATTTTTCAATCTTTTGTCTTATCATATTATTATATTTATTCTACTGCCTGAATCCGTTTGATGTAGGAATAAATTACCGGGTTATCCTTATAACTTTCCAAAAAAGGCTGAACTTTCTCCATAAAAGGTCCTTTGTCGGGCCGGTTAATAACTACTCCTGCTTTTTGTACCTCCTCGAGTGATTCAGCTTCTGATTCAGCCCACAACTTACGCTGAAGTACGGCAGACTCATCTGCCGCCTGCTGAATCCATTCTCTTTCCTGCTCTGAAAGCTTTTTCCATACCACTTCGCTTATGACAAGCACATCGGGGATTGTAGTATGTTCATCGAGTGAATAAAACTTGCATACTTCATAATGACGGGAAGTATACAGGCTTGGCGGATTGTTCTCAGCTCCGTCAACAACACCACTTTGCAGCGCGGTGTACAACTCCCCCCACGAAATGGGTGTTGCTGAACCTCCCAGGGCACGAATCATGCCTACTGCAGTAACACTGGCCATTACCCTGATTTTCATACCTGAAAGGTCATCAGGATGCTCTATAGGTTTGGTCTTGGTATAAAAACTGCGTGAACCGGCATCATAATAAGTCAGCCCCCTGATCAATTTAGGAGTGGAACTCAAAAGAAGTTCATTGCCTATATCTCCGTCAAACACTTGAAATGCATGTTCTTTTGATTTAAAAATATAAGGTAATCCAAATACTTTATAATCTTCTACAAAGCTTTCCATTACAGCAGCCGATACTTTTGTGATGGCAAGACTGCCAATCTGAACCAGTTCCACACATTGCTGTTCAGATCCCAATTGTTCTGAAGGGTAAACTGTTACATCAAGTTTTCCTCCCGACAATTCTTTTACCCTTTGCCCCATGAATTCCATGGCCTGATGAACCGGATGGTCAACTGGCAGCCCATGAGCCAGCTTGAGTTCTTTTTCATCGAGTGGACCAATGCATGAAGTGAAAACAAAAAGTACTAAAATGATAAGGGTTTTGGTTATACTTCTATAATTCATCAGGTTGATATTAATTTCTTTTATATTTATTAATGAAGCCAAGTGCTTCTTCACATTTCGCCGAAATGTATGAATAATTTTTATTTTCCAATACCTCACGAGGGAATAACTGCGATCCCATTCCCACACAAAATACACCTGCCTCAAACCACGCTTTCAGGCTTTCTTCGGTTGGTGCAACTCCACCGGTTGGCATCAGGCTTGCCCATGGCATCGGACCTTTAACTGCTTTCACAAACCCCGGACCGCCCACTTCTGCTCCCGGAAATAATTTCACTACCTCCGCTCCAAGTTCATGTGCTCTCCCGATCTCAGTCACTGTGCCGCAACCAGGGCTCCATGCTATTTTTCTTTTATTGCAAACCCTTGCCGTTGCTTCATCTATCAGCGGGGAAACAATAAAATTCGCTCCCAGGGCAATGTACATGGCTGCTGTCCCTTCATCTACAACCGAACCAACACCCATAATCATCTCAGGACAATTTTCAGCAGCCCATTTATTCAGTTCCGCAAAAACCAGCGTGGCAAAATCGCCCCTGTTGGTAAATTCAAACACCCTCACACCACCATTATAACAAGCTTTCACAACCTCTTTGCAAACAGCGGCATCTGCATGGTAAAACACCGGGATCATACCGGTTTCCTTCATTTTCAAAACTACTTCAATCCTGGTAAACCGAGCCATAACTGTATTTTCTTATAAATGATTGATTGATTCTACATAAAATCGCACTACCGGGCTACCCTTCCGGAAGCATCGCCCTGCATCAGTTTTTCTACTTCATCGACCGTAACCTGGTTGAAATCGCCGTAAATGGTATGCTTCAGACATGAAGCTGCAACAGCAAAGTTTAGTGCTTTCTGATCATCACCCTCATAGGCCAGTAGTCCGTAGATCAGTCCGCCCATAAATGAATCACCGCCACCCACACGGTCAACAATATGTGTGATCTGGTAAGTCGGAGCTTCAAAAAGCTGCTCCCCATTCCAGAGAACTCCCGACCATGAATTGTGATTGGCATTCACTGAACCTCTCAGTGTAGTTATTACTTTTTTGCAGAGCGGGAAGCGCTCCATAATCTGCCTTGAAACGGATTCATAGGCAGTACCCTCCACATGTCCTGCGGTTACATCAATACCTTCAGGCTTTATTCCAAGCACTTTTTCCGCATCTTCTTCATTTCCCAGTATGATATCAGTCCCTGCTACCAGTTCTGTCATCACCTCGCCTGCAGTTTTTCCATACTTCCATAAATTCTTCCTGTAGTTGAGATCGCATGAAACGATAATCCCCCGCTCATTGGCTTCCCTGATTGCTTCCAGGCAAACATCAGCGGCACTTTGAGAAATCGCAGGGGTAATCCCCGTCCAGTGAAACCAGGTCGCGTTTTCAAATACCTGATCCCAGTTGACCATCCCCTTTTCTATTTCAGAAACCGAAGAGTGTGCCCGGTCGTAAATCACTTTGCTGCCACGGCTGACTGCTCCTGTTTCCAGGAAGTAAATCCCAAGCCGTTTGCCTCCCCTGATGATATGTTGTGTTCCTACTCCATACCTGCGCAATTCCATGATACAGGCAGTTCCCAGGTCGTTTTCAGGTAACCGGGTAACATACTCAACAGGGATTCCAAAATTTGCAAGTGATACAGCCACATTGGCCTCGCCTCCCCCAAAAGTTGCAGTCAGTTGATTTGTCTGGCTGAACCGCAGGTTTCCGGGAGTTGCCAGTCGCAACATTATTTCTCCAAATGTAACTACTTTGTGCTTCATGATATTTTTGGTATAGAATTGCTATTCAAAATTAAAATAGTTTTTTGCGTTGTAAAAGCAAATGTTTTCCACCATCTGTCCCAGCCATTCCATGTCGTGAGGCAGTTCCCCGTTTTCAACATCAGTACCAATCAGGTTGCAAAGCGTGCGCCTGAAGTATTCATGACGGGTATATGAAAGGAAGCTGCGCGAATCGGTGAGCATGCCCACAAAACGGCTAAGCAGCCCCAGGTTAGATAAGGAATTGATCTGTTTTTCCATTCCATCCTTCTGATCAAGGAACCACCATCCTGAGCCAAACTGCATTTTCCCCGGAACTGAACCATCCTGGAAATTACCTGCCATGGTGGCTATGAGTTCATTGTCGCGCGGATTCAGATTGTACATAATTGTTTTTGCCAGCTGGTTGTTCTCATCCAACCTGCCCAGCAGCCTGGACAGTGGCCTTGCAATTTCAAAATCGCCGATGGAATCAAATCCTGTATCAGGACCCAGTTTCCTGAACATCCGGAGGTTGTTGTTCCGTAAGGCACCTAAATGGTACTGTTGCGTCCAACCCCTTGAATGATCCATGATCCCGAATTCATACAGCATACATGATTTGAACTTTGATATTTCCGGTTCATTTAAATCATGACCCTGCCTGATTTTTATAAAGATATCCTTTACCTCCTGCTCTGTATATTCAACTGCTATGACTGTTTCAAGTCCATGATCAGAAAGGCGGCACCCGTTTTCATGAAAGAACCTGTGGCGGATTTCAAGGGCGTCCATCAGATCCTGGAAGGATGCAATTTCCCTGCCTGCCACATCTGCTAGTTTGTCAACATATTCATTGTATGCTTTGGTGTTCTCCACAGCCATGGCTTTGTCAGGCCGCCATGCCGGCAGTACATGCACTTCAAAACCGTTATCCCTGATCCTTTTATGGTATTCAAGTGAATCCACAGGATCATCGGTGGTGCAAATGGTGTCTACTTTCGCCATCCTGATTATATTCTGAACTGAATATTCAGGTGTTTGAAGCAGGCTGTTGCAATGCTCCCAAATTTCTTTTGCTGTTTTAGGTGACAATACCTTTTCAATTCCAAAAAACCTGCTTAACTCCAGATGCGTCCAGTGAAACAATGGATTTCGCATGGTATAAGGTACAGTTTCAGCCCATTTTTCAAATTTTTCCCAATCAGAGGCATCCCCTGTGCAATACCTTTCATCCACACCATTGGCCCTCATGGCCCTCCATTTGTAATGATCTCCTTTAAGCCAGATGTCGGTCAGGTTTTCGAACTGCCTGTTGTCGGCTATTTCCTTTGGCGATACATGGCAATGATAGTCGAAGATGGGCAATTTGGCCGCGTGATTATGATACAGCTCTTCTGCCGTATCATTATGCAGCAGAAAGTTCTTATCCATGAATGTTTTCATCGTCATTATTATTTTAAGTCACAACAAATCCTCTGTTCCATGGAATTTCTCCAGGAAAAAAGCCGGATCTATAAATTGAAAAGTCTCTTTAAATGCCTGTCATAAATGTTTTCCTCCACGCAGCCACCTATTACCTGCGAATATTTTTCAAGCAGTTTAAGGTAGCCTAATCCCATTTCAGATGCCACTTTATACCCCACGTGAATCAACTGCCTGAAATCAGGATTATAATCAGGATGTCCCGGAATATGACGCAGCGTACCGGCAAATTTTTCACCTGTCCAACCGGCTACCTCACCGGGTGCCGGAAGGTTTGCATCATTTATACTGATTACATCGGCATATGGGGCGCAAAGTTCTTCCCTGCGTTCAAAAGCTTTATTGTAAATCTCCTTGGCGGCCAGTAATCCTTCAACTCCCGAAACCGACAGTCCGATTACCTCTTCCAGCCAGGTTGTTCCTGCAGTCTTAACATGAATTCCGACATCATGTTTCCTGATAATGCCGGCCATAACCGGGTAAATGCTGAACTTGTCTGAACCTGAGTGTACGCTCAGCTTCAAATCGGAAGGAAGGCTAAAAGCTTTCACTGCATGCTTTATTACCAGTACATCCTGCTCAAATTCTACTGCAAATTTCTGAATATCGCCTTCATAATCAACTCCCTTGTTGAACCTCCCTGTAAATTTGGGAGCAATGGTCTGAACAGGAATCTTCTCTTCGGCAATCATTTTAAGGATAAAAAACATATCGATGGGCGTCTGAGGTGTATCCACTTCATCCATCGAAATCTCTGTAATAAACCGGCCGGTACCTTTTATTGATTCTATATGCCTGTAAATGCGCCCAGCCTCTTTTACTGCTGCAAGGTAGCTGCCTGCCGCCTTTTCAAGAACCTCCTGACTGATAACAACCGGTTCAGGAATTCCATCAATTGAGACTTCACTTCCAAGCCCGGAACATGATTCCATGAAAGCCTCCGTTTCTTCCCGGGAAGTTTTTTTACCAATGAAGGATGCCACATCGATTGTAAAAAAATCGGCATGTTCAACAAACCTGTCCACATTCGACAGGTTGATGTGATCGGCATCCACAAAGTAAGGATTGTTCCAACCCAGTGCCTTCACCGCTGTGTCAGCTTCTGTTCTTGTGCCTTCAGGTTCAGAATGAACAATATTGTGTTCGCGGTTCGATTTGTTCCATACAGGGGTAATATCGATGCCTTGTGACGCTGCTTTCATAATGGCCCTTAACTGCGCCTCGCCCTGATGGTTAAAACGGTCGCCGGTGCCAAAACTGTATTTTCCTAATTTCATCTATTCCGGTTTAAATTTTACGGAAAACCTGTTTCCGTGTGCGAACACGAAAATATGTATATTATTTTGGACTAACAAAAAAAATCGGATGTTATACAAAATACGGGATGTTTATGCCATATCCTACATAAACTCGGATGTAAACTCAGATTAAATTCAACTCAAATTCAATGTTAATTCAATAAAGTTTGAATTTATATTGAGTTTATATTGAGTTTACATTGAATTTAAATTGAATTTGGTATAGCTGAAGTATAAAGAAACAAGACCTTCAGTAAAGAGCATTATAGCCATTTGAAAAATAATATGAGGGACAAGACACAAGATTTTGAGACACAAGTATCAAGACTATGATCCTGCTGGTACAATTTGAATATTTATATGATAGTCTTGTCTTGTGTCTTGATACTATAAATCTTGATACCCAAACTTTTGATACTGTCTAAGTAGTTTATTACATTAGAGGTTAAAAAGATTACTTATGGTTTAAGAGTTCGAATGTTTGAGGGTTTGAGTGTCTGAAGAATTCGGGAGGAGCAGTTGCGGAGGTTGGATGTTGCTTGTGAAAACAAATCATCGCTGGCAGGCTCTCCGCACCCGCTCTTAGCTCTATGCCCTGTGCCCTGTGCGCTATGCTATTTTTGTGCTCCCTGCCTTGTGCTCTGCTTTATATGGGATTTGTGGGACAGGAGGGATAATGAGGACACGGCTTTACCGGCCGGGTTATAATTGCTCCTACATATCCTGGAGATTTCGTGCGGGCGCTCTTAGCTCTATGCCCTGTGCCCTGTGCGCTATGCTATTTTTGTGCTCTGTGCTCCTCTTTACCTGAAATCCAGCAATACCTTCAGGTATTTATCCTTCTCTTTCTGCACCAACCGAAAGGCTTCCTGTATCTTTGAACCCGGCATGATTGCGGTAATCAGTGCACCGGGCCTAAGGTTTCCTGCTTCCAGGTGTGCCAGCACTTCTGAAAATTCACCATGGCTTACTCTCGAAGTCACGATCCTGCCTTCCTTCCAGATTAACTCCTTGAACAACACAGGCGATGGTTCATCACCCAGCCCAAGCACGCAAACCGTCCCTCCTCCCCTGATACTTTGGACACAACTCCGTGCCGGTGGATAAGTTCCCTTAATTTCTTCTTCATGGCCAACAGCCTCAAATGCAATGTCAACCCCTTTACCTCCTGTATGGCGCCTGATGGCTTCTACCGGATTTTCTATTGCCGGATTGATGGGAATGATATTTTCAAAATTTTGGGCAGCTATCTGCAGCCGGTTTTCAAGCGGATCAACCATAAAGATCACGCCGTCGGTTTTGGTGCGGGCAGCCTGCAGAATGACCTGCCCCACCCTTCCTGCACCCCAGATGGCAATAGTATCACCCGGCCGTGTCTGTGCCCTGTTGTTGGCATGGAACCCGATAGCCAGGATTTCAGTTAAGGCTACATGCTCATCGGGCAACCAAGAGGCAGCTTTAAACAGCATGCCTGGAGGTACTGAAATATATTCTGCAAAGCCACCGTCCATATCAACCCCCAGAAGTTTCAGACTGGTACATGCCGGGTAATGGTTCCTCAAACATGCCGGGCACTTGCCACACCAGATAATAGGATCAATAGCTACCTTATCGCCCGTTTCGAAACCTGTTGCACCTTCACCTGCCTCTGCAACCACTCCGCCCATCTCATGCCCCGGTATAAAAGGTACGGGCGTTCTTGGATGAAAATCACCGGGAAAGATATGCAGATCGGTGCCACAGATGCTGGCAAACTGTATTTTTACCAGTACTTCTCCCGGTTTCACCTCCGGAGAAGGCACATCTTTCCACTCAAAACGGTTGTATGATTCCAGTACTGCAGCTTTCATCTGATATTTATTATAAGTTTTTAAAAAGACCACATGTTTTCCTGTTAGAACAGGCAGTAAGATCGGATGAGAGGTCCACCCAAACTTTGCTGGCGTGAATTGCAACTCATTTTTTTTCCATTTTTTCCGATCCCGGCACTTTTTTATCCGGGGAGCCAAAATATCAAAAATATGTGATTTTAGTGCAGTGAGTAAAGATCAATGATTTCAGTACATCACAATAATATCCTTTTTCTTCAGGAATTCAATCTGGTGTTGCGGAATTTTATTGTCCATAAGGTTAAGGTATTCAAGGTGCTTCAGTTCAAACAAAGGGGTAATGTCATCGATCTGGTTACCCGATAAATCAATTACTCTCAGCCTTGAAAGGTTGCTCAGGGCATCGATATACCCGATTTCATTGTTGGCAAGGTAAAGTTCTTCCAGCCGGTGTAAAGTCCACAGTTCAGTCAGATCTGAGATTTCATTGTTGGATAAATCAAGAACAATGAGGTGCTCGCAATACTCAACTCCAAAGAGTGAGGTAATACCGGCATACTCCATTTCAAATTCTTCAAGGTCCCTTACATACCATGTGGGGAAATAGACTTCGAGGCTGCCGAATTCCCTCAATTTCACAGCATTATAGAATGATCTTTCAATTTCTTCCTGTTCCATGCCCCCTTCGTCGTCATCTCCCTCCTCATGATATGCATTGTATATGTCGCTTTCCTGATCGTCCCAGATATATTCCGGCTGGTAATCAATATCCTCGTCATACTCCTGCACTTCAATATTTTCAATATCCTCAACCAACCTGATGTGGGCATATCTTTCAAGGTTCTCCATGTCATTCTCCAGGTAAAGTGCCCTGATATGATTTCTGAAATAATCACCCTTATCGGGATGATAAAGCATAATCAGCTTTGAAAAGCACTTGGCATCCTGCTCTTCATCGATTACAACATATTTGGAGATCTTATTGGCTATACTCCTGATTTCAGAATAGTTCCTGTTCTTGTACAGGTCAATCAGTTTTCCCGTAATCCTGTTCAGGTTTTTTTCGGAGTATGCTTCAAGAAGTTCCTTGTATAATTCATTCATTGCATCAATGTGTCATTTCAAATACTAAACTGTGTAAACGGGAATTATTGTATGATCAGGTCATACATTAACATCTATTCATGATAATTTCTTCTTATAACCAGGCCACTGCATAAAATAAAAAACATTCTCCCCTTCATTAACAGCTACTTGGCGACTTTTATATACTGATTTAACAGGCCATCATCTTCTGTGTGAATTATCTTGCTCAAATTGGGGAAAAAATTCCCACGATCAATCCTGAATTCCCAAAAATATTCATTACATGACCTGTTCAATCAAAAAATGAAAGAACAGAATATTAGGATGATAAACGGAGTTTTGTGTATTACTGCAGTGTTTTTAAAAATTCGGCACAGTATTATAAGTGGAAGATGTCAAATACACAAGTAAATACTAAAATTTTAAAATTATGGCGAATAAGTTAAATGATTTAAAAGATCTTCTGGAGCATGAATTGAAAGATTTATACAGCGCAGAAAATCAGGTATCAAATGCTCTTCCCAAATTGGCTAAATCAGCCAAAAATAAAAAGCTGCGTACAGCTTTTGAACAACACCTTGAACAGACAAAGAATCAGATTAAAAGACTGGAACAAGTTGCCAAAGATATCAAAGTTGATATTAAAGGAGAAGAATGCAAGGCAATGAAAGGCCTGGTTAAGGAAGGTGAAGATATGATGAAGGAAGATGCAGCAGATTCCGTTCTCGATGCAGGACTTATTGCATCAGCACAACGTGTGGAGCATTACGAAATTGCCGGTTACGGTACAGTAGTACGCTACCTTGAAATGCTGAATTTGAAGGATGCAGCAAAATTAATGGAAGAAACACTTAAAGAAGAAAAAGAAACAGATAAGAAACTATCAAAGATTGCTGAAGAAATAAATGCTGAAGCAATTAAATAGAAGAACTTTTATAGTGCAAAGTAAATAGATAGCAAAGTAAAAAGGTCAGCCGGATGATATCATCCATTTATAGAAGGAAACAGTATTACATATAGATGAATTCCCAATAAGTCCCCTCAGAAATTCTCACTCATTCCAATCCATTTGGAAATTCATTCTTCTCGCAAATAACTCTGTTCCGGAAATAACTAAAAGGCTGGTCTTTTTTACTTTTATAATTTTTACTTTAATATATTTTTTAGCCCTTCCCCCAGTTTATTAATTGACTTCTGAAGTTCCTCTTTAGAAGATTTTTTTACCTCCTCCACAATATACTTCCGTGTATCTTCCAGATCAATATTTACATCTGGCTTATTTACCGGGCCATTTAATACAACCGCAGCGGGGATCAACTGAATCCTTTCCTGTCCCGGAAGTACATTAAGGATTTTTTGGATATCAGGTCCGAAGGCATCTCTTTCCACATTAAAGTCCATCCTCATGTTCAAAATATTCTGGATATTAAGGCTGCCTGCCAACGTTGTTTCCTGGCCTGCTATCCTTGTTTTAAATGGGTCAAGGGAAATTGCTCCATTCCTGATTTCAATATTAGCACTAAAGTCATCCACCTTCACATCTCTAAGTCTTTCAGCATTTAAAATACTTTTGAGTTGTCCGAAAATCGGCGAATCAATAATCTGCACTCCTTCAGTAGATACCCTTCCACTGCCGTTCACCGTGGGGGGAATCAGGTTAAATCCCTGATCAAGTTGTCCCCGCATCTTAAGATCAGAGCTAAGCTTGCCCTGACTGTTTCCTGCTATAGGAAATATTTTCCGTAGGCCTGATATGGTCTGGAATGCCTGGGGAATATCAACTTTCTTTACATTGAATCCGAAATCGAACAGTGGCTGGTTTTCTGCTGTATTCTGATAAGAACCTGTCATGTTTATTTCTCCGCCAAGTGTTGCCATATTCAGATTGTCAAGCACCAGTTTTTCATCGCGCGCAGTAATCAGACCTTTGACATTGGTAATAGGAACCCTGTCAAAAACTAGCTGGCGTATATTTGAATTGAATGTAAAATCGATATTCTTTGGAATGTCAAAGGCAACTGCTTCATCGGTACTTGCAGTATCCGGTTCTTCATCAATTGAAAGCCTCATGAGCTCATTCATGTTAACAAGCGAAGAATTCAACTGCATGTTACCGGCAAGTATCCCTTCCTTAAAAATGTAATTCAGGTAATTTGTCACCTGCCCTGCCAGCATAAAGTCGCTTTGGCCTATTTTCATGTTCAAACCCTTCAGGCTGATTGCCTTCGGACTGAAATCAAGCTGCCCGTCAGGAATTTCTACCTTTTGGGAAAGATCAGCTGATTCAAACACGAAGCCTGAAAGCAGTACTGTTCCGTCCGATTGTATGTTGCCATAATCTTCATTTTCAATGGCTGAATACCTCCCCCTTGCAAGCAGGTTCGCATCGATAACCCCCGACATATTTACTGAATCGAGCGGAAGGGCGTCCTTCAGTTCAGTCAGGTTCACCTTCCCCTTAAATGCCCCGTCAAAATGCGGATCAGAAACAAGGTTCCGGAGCCGGAGGGATAAATCAACAGGACTGTTTTTTACTTCTGCGTGTGCCCGGCTGATATCCACACGGGTGGAATCAAGCACACCCTGTGGCTTCATAATGGCAATATCGGCTGAAATATTCCTGATTTCTTCAGGGAGCTCGGTATAATGCAGCCTGCCATCCGCAACATCCATTTTCAACTGAAACGCAGGATATTCCTCGCCAAAATAAAACCCTTTTACTGATCCGGCAATGGAAGCAGTCCCACTTGTCTGGAACCCTTCAAGATAATGTTCATAATCAGGAGGTATCAGTGCAAGAAAATTATCAAATCCCGATTGTTTTGTTTTCAGTGAAAGATCAAAATACATGGTGTCGGAAGGCATTTGGATTAACCCGGTTAATTCAAGCGGAAGGCGGTTCACCAATAGCTCGTTCTCACGTATAGCGATATCCATTTTATCATAGTCGATTTCAAGCAGGGTTTGTGTTTCAAGCGAAACATTGGAAATATAGCTTGTACCTTCATATGCCAGGTTGAACCGGTCGATCTTTCCGTCAGCCTGAAGTTCAGCAGCACTACCGTACATCTCTCCCGAAATGCTGACATCAATTCCTGTTAGGTTCAGCAGCATATCAATCTCCCTGTCATCGTATATAAATCGTGCACCTGAAATTTCAATTTTTTCAAGGTTCAGGTCAAGACTTTCGCTTTCTGACTCTTCTGCTGCAGTGCTGCTTTCTTTGGCAATATCCCAGTTAACATTTCCGGTTTTTCCAACAACGAGTTTCAATTGCGGCCTGTCGAGGATAATTTCTTCAATACCCATAGTCTCTTTGCTAAACAGTTGTGCAAGCGACATTTTAGTACGTAGTGACGGAACCGCCAGCAGGGTATCCTGCCTGAATTCGTCAATTCCTGTAACAGAAACATCAGTCAATTCTACTGTAAGGTTGGGAAAATTGCGCAACAGCGACAATTTCAGATCATCGAATTCAACAGTGGCATTAACATTCCTGTTTATTGTTGTTTTCGCTTTATCAATCAGCGTTTGTTTGAAAAATAGTGGGATAACTGCCAGTAAACCAACAAGAGCTACAATGACGATCCCGATAATTATTAATGTTTTTTTCATGCTTTATTTCTTTTTGGTAATCATATCAATTGAAAGGCCAATTCTTTTCTTTTCTTCAAAATTAAGGAAAACAGGTTGAAAATAACTGTAATATTTGTTAAAGAGTTATTTATCAAATAGGTTTACGATGCAGCTGCACCCTGTTTGCCTTTAGGAGGCAGGTTGTTGCTTAACCAGGATTCTTCGCAACATGTACAGGGCAGTCTGGCCTGAGCGTATAATGTTCCGTTCCCTGTTGTCGCCGAAAATGATCTTTTCTGCAATAGAAAATCCGGGACCAGATATAGCAATCCATACCGTGCCAACTGGTTTCTCTTCACTTCCTCCGCCCGGGCCGGCTATTCCTGATGTTGCTATAGAGTAGTCTGTGCCAAGCAGCTCTTTAACACCCAAAGCCATCTGTGTTACCACCTGTTCGCTGACAGCACCATAATCATTTATATCGTCAGGGGAAACCTTAAGGAGGTTCTTCTTTACTTCATTGCTGTAGGCAATAATCCCTCCTTTATACCATGCAGAACTTCCGGCAACAGAAGTAACCAGGTGAGAAATGAACCCGCCGGTGCAGCTTTCTGCCACCGATAAGGACATGTTTTTATGCAACAAGAGTTTTCCAACAACTTCTGCCAGAGTTTCAGATCCCGTTCCATATAAATGATCCGGGATAAGCAGCTTTAATTTTTCTGCTTCAGTTTCAACCTGCTTTTTCAGGATCTCAGAATTGTAGCCGGTTGCCGATAACCTCAGCCGCACCCCCAGGGGACTGGGAAGGTATGCCAGCTTAATATTATTCGGGAGAGCAGTTTCCCAATGTTCAATGATTTCAGCAAGAACTGATTCGGGAAGCCCCTGCGTCAGCAATGTCAGATGATATATAGAACTGCTGCTTTTGGTGCCTTTAATGCGCGGCAGAACCTGGGTTTCTATAAGATGCTTCATTTCAAATGGAACACCCGGGACAGAAACAAAAACAGTATGATCCTTTTCAATCCACAATCCGGGAGCAGTACCGGTAGAATTTGGCAATACCGTACAATTTTCAGGCACCAGAGCCTGGTCCCTGTTGAGCCTGTTCAGGTCGATATTGCGGTTTTTAAACAGCTGCTTTACGTGTTCGAATGTAGGCTCATGAAACACCAGCCTGGTGTTAAAGAACTGACAAAGGGCCTGCTTGGTAATATCATCCTTTGTAGGGCCCAATCCCCCTGTCAGAATTACAAGTTCCACTTTTTCTGCAGCACCTGCCATGGCTTCGGATATTTGAACTGCATCATCATGAACCGAAGTAATGCGGTAAATTTCAATACCTGCCATGTTAAATTGTTCAGCTATCCATGCAGAGTTTGTATCGATAATTTGTCCGATCAGGATTTCATCGCCTATGGTAATGATTTCAGCTTTCATAATTTACGATAAAGTCAGAGTTCTAATGCCATCAGAATCAACAGGAGACTTTACATCTCATTTTTGATACTTCTTCAGGTGATTTAAACGTTGTAACAAGGGAGGATGGGAATAGTTAAAGAAAACATATAATGGATGTGGTGTAAGGTTGCTCAGGTTTCGCCGGGTAAGTTTTTTTAATGCTGCCCCCAGTGCATTTGCCTTAAAATGTAATGCAGCATATGCATCAGCCTGGTACTCATTTTTGCGGGAAAGCCTGTTCATTATTATTCCCAGTAAGAAAGAAACCGGAGAATACAGCAGTGCAAAAGCTACAAGCCCGATATGGAAGTTTGGTTCTTCCACCCCTAGCGCTTTGCTAAGACTGGAACTGTTTATGAACAAGGATAAAAGGAAGAATACAACTCCGGTATGCAATAAGGATATAAGCAGCCCCTGTGTAACGTGCTTCTTTTTATAGTGGCCTATTTCATGTGCAAGTACTGCAACGATTTCATCTTTTTCCATTTCATCGATCAGCGTATCGTAAAGGACGATCCTCTTTTTTCTGCCGAATCCGGTAAAGTATGCATTTGCCTTAGCTGAACGTTTCGATCCGTTGATCACATAAATGTTATTGAGCCTGAAACCTACTTTATCAGCAAACTGCTGGATGGCATTACGAAGTTCTCCTTCTTTCAGCAGTGTTTGTTTATTGAAAAGTGGCACGATCAGGTTGGAGTAGAACATGGTCATAAAAATGCTGAACAAGGCCACTGCTATCCATGCATATATCCAGAACATGCCTTGAGTCAGATGGTAAATAAATACAATGAGAGCCAACAGGCCCCCCCCAATGATTGCCCCAAGAAGCAGACTCTTAATCTGGTCAAGAACGAAAATTTTGGGTGTGGTCTTATTGAACCCGTATTTTTCTTCTATCACGAAAGTTTCATAAACTGAAAAAGGAATTTGTATGATTGCAGAGGCAAACATAATGATACCAAAAAACAGCAGAGAAGCCAATACCTGGTTAGAGGTGATCTGCCACACGATCCTGTCGACAAAAGCAAACCCATAGAATATAATCATTCCGAGCACAATCAGAAAACTCAAACTACCGGATACCATACCGAACCTGTGATTTTCTTTTTGATAAGATTGCTGACGGGTATACTTCTCCTCATCATATATACCCTCCAGTTCTTCAGGCAGATTCTTTCCCATCCTGCTGATATTCAGGTATTCGAGGTAGTTTTCAAACAGAAAGTCAAAAATAAGAATTAATAAGATTGCAATAAATACATAATCCTGCATCGTATCCCCTTTTTCATTAAGGTACAAAGATAAGCGAGTTAAATATATAACGAAAAAAAATGTTCAGGATGAACTTTATTATGATAGTTATCAAATCCGTTTATAATATGATGTATTCAATTTCATTAGTGTGCGGTTAATAATTGAGATTTCTCCCTACGTTACCAATGACGGTGTTTTCAGAGCTATTGTTTTGGGAAGGGTAGGTTGGCGGCGAATCCACCAACCTACCCCTCCCAAATATATAAATAACTATTTGTCATCTCGGACGAAGTGAGAGATCTCAAAATTCATTGCTTTTAAAATTTTACCGGACAACAATGATTCAATTTATATAAATACAAAACCCGGTGAATTTAATTACCGGGTTTCAAATATTAAACATGGCGTATTGGTAAAACCATTTGCAGCATCTTACCTTCGGGTTATTTTTTTAGCTGCCTTTATAATTATAAAGAAACATCTGGTTCTTCTTATTTGTAGTCTCATGAAATATAAGATTGAGTTAAGCCATATTTGTGCCAGAATTAAATTTAAGTATCCTTTAACTTCATCCGCAAGACCCGCTTTATTTACTAAACAGCATGAATAGCTATTCATGCTAATAACACCCAACATCCTGATACTTCATTATGTACCAATTGTTGTGGAATTTCTCCCCATCAAAGTGAGAAACACTGTCACTTTTTTAATTTTTCAACGCAACTGAATCAGAGAAAAGCAATATTTCCTTATCTTTATTTTTACTTAAATACTTTTGATAAATAAAGAGATCCATGAAAATCAAACTTTTATTCATTCAAACTTTTATTTTTTTCTCATTCATTATGTGTGGCCAGGAACAGAAACCGGAATTTGATTCACCTGCGCGTCTGCTGGTATTTTCTAAAACAGCAGGATTCAGGCATGAGTCACTATCTACAGGGATAAAAATGCTTTATGATTTAAGTGCTTCGCAAAACTGGATCGTAACCGCAACTGCTGATCCGGCCTTATTTAACGATGCAGTGCTTCAACATACTGACGTAGTTATCTTTCTGAATCCTTCGGGAGATGCATTAAATGATGAACAGCAGGCTGCATTCGAGAGGTTCATGAAAAGCGGGCGTGGAATGGTCGGCATCCATTCGGCAGCTGATTTTGAATATGAGTGGCCTTTCTACGGAAATCTTATTGGTGCATATTTTAAATCTCACCCGCCGTCACAGGAGGCAACGGTTGTCTTTGAAAGTCATGACCATCCCGCCATGAAACCTTTTGATGGGATGAAATCATACACCACTTTCGATGAGTGGTATACTTTCCGTTCAAATCCGCGGCCAAATGTAAATGTACTGGCAACGCTTGATGAATCCACCATTAAGAAATCAGATAATGACGATTGGAAAATGGGCGACCATCCTATAATATGGTGGCAGGAAACTGATGGTATGCGCTCATTCTATACCGGCTTCGGACATACCCATGAAGCATTTCAGGATAAGAAAATCATAGAACACATCCAAAATGCAATCAACTGGGCAGCAAAAAGATTGGACTGAAATGTGAAGGTTTTAAATATAAAAATCCATCAGCGGATATTTTTCTGATCAAACATATTCCCGGGTTTTGAGTTTTACTGTCAGAAGGGGGAACAATATATGGAACAAAAGAACCGGAGAATAAAACTGGGTATTTTTTTAATGATCTTTTCAGGCGTATTCTTTGCCGCTACACTTATCTTTCCGCTTACCCAGCTTCCCGTCAGGACAAAAGTAATTGCTTCAACCACCAGCCTGATACTGATGGAAATTGTATTCTGGTCGGGGGGATTATTGGTAGGCAAGGAACTTTTTACCCGCTATAAAAAGAAGTTGAACCCTCTGAACTGGTTTAAAAAGTCACAGCCTTCAGCAGAAGAAAACTTAAACAGCTGATATGTATGTCCACGTTATGAATATCTTCTTTTGCCTGGCAAGGGACATAATCTTTAATTCAATGGTTTAGGAAAATGCAACTTAAAATTCATCTGAGAAAAGATTTACTGGTGGCCGGAGTTGTATCTGTTGCCCTCTTATCCTGCAGTTCACAAGAGAAAAGGAAATCATCAGATACTTCAAAATCAGAAAATGCTGCCGCCGCCTGCTGTGCTCCGACAGTACCTGAAAGGCACACCACCACTCCTGGAAACAGCGGATTACCTTCAACAGATACTATTCAGCAATTACCTCATAATTCCTTTCCTTCAGTTGAAAACATGCTTTATATACCCGGAGGTGTATTTAACATGGGAGCACGCGATCCCCAGTTTGCGCGTGCTGATGAATACCCGGTACACAGAGTAAAGGTTGATGCATTTTATATGGATACTCATTCGGTTACCAATGCACAGTTTCAGAAATTTGTGGAAGAAACGGGTTACATTACAACAGCTGAAAAAAATATTGACTGGAACGAACTAAAAAAACAACTGCCACCGGGTACCCCTAAACCTGATGACAGCCTGCTGCTGCCTGCATCTCTCGTATTTAACCCTCCCTCACACCAGGTAGAATTGAACGATGTATCCCAATGGTGGAGCTGGGTGCAAGGAGCCAACTGGAAGCAACCCCACGGCCCGGGAAGCAGTATAGAAGGATTGGAAAATTATCCTGTTGTACATGTGAGCTGGGTAGATGCCAGTGCTTATGCCCAATGGGCTGGCAAGAGGCTGCCCACCGAAGCGGAATATGAATATGCAGCACGGGGCGGACATGATGATTATATTTACCCCTGGGGCAATCAGCCTATACATGAAGGAAAGCCTAAGGCAAACAGCTGGGAGGGTAACTTCCCTGTTATGAATTCGCGCCTGGATGGGTTTGAACTCCTTGCTCCTGTTATGCAATTTCAGCCTAATAAATTTGGACTGTACGATATGGCGGGAAATGTGTGGGAGTGGTGTGCTGATCTATACCATCATGATTATTACAAAACTTTTGAGCCTGAAACAGTAGCTGATAACCCAAAGGGGCCTGATTCAAGTTATGATCCGATGGAACCCAATGCACGAAAAAGAGTAATCAGAGGCGGTTCTTTCCTTTGCAATGACTCCTATTGCTCAGGATACAGGGCGGCAGCAAGAATGAAAAGCACAGAGGATACGGGTATGTCACATCTGGGGTTCCGATGTGTAGTTTCAGCCAAATCAGAATGAAACCTCCTGTCAATCCTTTGTGCTTTTTAGTTTACCTGAATGCCGGGCTATAGAATCTTGAAACCGACAGTAATCATAAATGTCTGGTTTCTTCCATCAATGCCCCTTATTGGCTGCTCATAAAGCTTTGATGCTCCGTGTTCCATACGTGCATCCAGAAATAAATTCCTGAAGTCAACTCCCAGTCCATATTGGTATCCGATATAATTACTCTTATAGAACTGGGTGTCAAGCAGATCCTGAGGTTCAATCTTTTGTGAGGTCATGAAACTAAATACCGGACCTGCCATGGCACGCAAATTGGCCATTTGCCCGTCAAGAATTCTTACACCAAAGAGTAACGGGACGTCAATATTGTTAAAATCAAATTTGGTTACCCGTTCTACTGCAGAGGCATCACGGTCGATAACACGGCCTCCCTTGGCACTGTAGTAAGCTTCCGGTTGAAGATAAATCATTCCCCAACCAATCCGCCCGAAGGCTCCAAAATGCGCTTTAGTTACCGATTCAGAATCAAATTCACTTGTTCTGAATGTAACTTTTGAATTGTTTAATCCTGCCTTCAACCCCAGATTAAATATAGGCTGAGCCATCAAAGCTCCCGAAAACAGAAGCATAAGCAAAAAAATGAAAGTTCTTTTCATGGCATTATCTTTTTTAATTAAACGAACGAATCATTTGTCAAGTATCCTGATTCTTCTTAAAGCATCTTATCCAGTCGGAGTTTTCCAATTATTATGCCAATTGCTTTGCAAGGTTGACGACATTCATGGTTATTGCTTTGGAAGCCATACAGCATATTTTTGTATATTGGCACCAATTAAAAACCAATTAAATGAAAAGAAGATCTTTCTTGAAAAAATCAGTAGCTGTTGCTGGTACAGCAATGGCAGCAGGCAGTTTAACTGCAGGTACAGTTCCTCCTCCCGCCAGGGATATGTATGAACTGAAAATATTTAAGTTCTCCGGAGGCGGTGGCGTGAACCAGCTTAAAAAGTATTACACCGATGCACTGATTCCATTTCTGAATAAAAGAGGTGCTGTTGTAGGGGCATTTAGTGAGTACAGCAAGGAGGAGCCACCAACGGTTTATATCCTTCATGCCTATAAAAGTCCGGAGGACTACTATGATGCCATTCAGGCAATGAAAACCGATCAGACCTACCTGCAGGCAGCCAAAAGTTATTTCAGCCTGCCGGCAAGCCAGCCTGTTTATACACGTTATGAAACAATGCTACTGGAAGCCTTTACAGGGATACCACAGCTGAAAAAACCCGATTCAGACAGAAGCTTGCTGGAACTTCGTATTTATGAAAGCTACAATGAAGATGCTTTCAGAAGGAAGGTTAAAATGTTTGATGATGAGGAACTGCCCTTGTTCGAGAAAGTGGGACTTCACCCTATGTTCTTTGGCGAACAGCTGGCAGGGAGCAATATGCCTGCTCTTGTTTACATGCTTTGGTTCAAAGACATGGAAGAAAGGGAGGCGAACTGGAATAAATTCAGGATCAGCGATGAATGGAAGGTAATGAGCGGTAAGGAAATTTATGCCGACACCGTCAGCAAGGTGAGGAAAATCTTCTTAACGCCTATGGATTTCAGCCAATTATAATTATACATTCTATCTCTAAAAAAATGACCAGGAATAAAATCATTTGTCTGGTCTTTGGGTTACTGCTCCTGCCGTTTGGGCATACCTTTGCCCAAAGTGTATATTCATTTGCCCAATATCACAATGGCAGCCAGGTGCAGCAGATGCTCAAGGACTTTCAGAAAAACAACAGCAGGAATGTGTCTCTTCACGAAATAGCATCGAGCCCCGGTGGCAGGCCTGTTACTGTTCTTGAAATTGGCTCTGATTTGCAGAATGTGCCAGCCATTTTCGTTGCAGCAAACCTGGAAGGGAACATACCCCTTGCCACAGAAGGGGCACTTCGGCTTGTTCAGATCCTGCTTGATTCAGCAGCCAACATGAAAAACCGTAAATGGTTTATCATGCCGTTGCCAAATCCCGATGCTTCTGAAAATTATTTTGCCAAAGTGAAATATGGCAGAACTGTCAATGATTTTGCAGTGAATGATGATTCTGATGAAGCTGTCAGTGAAGATGGGTTTGATGATCTCAACAGCGATGGCTACATTACATCCATGAGGGTAAAAAGCCCCGACGGTACCCACATCATTTCTGCAAAGGATTCCCGGATCATGGTGAGGGCAGATGCCTCCAAAGGTGAACGTGGCAGCTACAGGATCTATACCGAAGGGATCGACAACGATGGTGACGGACAGTATAATGAGGATGGCGAAGGGGGCATAAACCCCGGCATTGCCTTTCCACACCTTTTCCCTGAGAACAGAAAGGATGCAGGACTGTATCCGGGGCAAACGCCCGAAGTGTATGGCATTATGCGCTTCGTATACAGCCATCCTGAAATAGCCATGGTGTTCACCCTTGGAAGCTCTGACTTCTGTATTGCACCCCCTGCTTCCGGTCGCAGGGGTGATGTGAACCTCGACAGGATTAAAATCCCAACCCGGTATGCCCGGATGCTTAATGTGGATGAGAACCAGATGTTCACCATGGATGAAGTGGTTGAACTTGCCAAACAGTTTTTTCCGGCGGATATGGAAGTCACTCCTTCGGTGGTGGCAGGCATGCTCGGACTTGGTGCTGTGGTGAACCCGCTTCCTGAAGATCTTGGCTTATATACCAAATTCTCGGAAGAATATAAGGAGTTTCTGAAATCAAAAAACTTCAGCATGGATAACCTGGAGGCAGATCCTGCAAAAGACGGATCCTTTGAACTTTGGGCTTATTACCACCTGGGAGTTCCATCCTTCGCTATGCGCCTGTTTTCCATTCCAAAAGTAAAGGAACAAACGGAGGGCATTTCGCTTGATGATGTTGAAAAAATGAAACCTGATGAATTCACTGCTATAGGTGAGGAAAAAACTGCTGAATTCCTGAAGAAACACAATGCTCCTGCTCAATATGGTGCTCAGAATGTCATACAAATGGTACAAACAGGCAAGCTTACGCCAGCTCAGCTGGCAGGAATGCTCAAAAGGATGCCGAAGGAAGGAGGTCTTTCCGAAAAGGATCAGGCTCTGCTTGCATGGTCTGATGCTGAATGGAAAGGCAGTGGTTTCGTAAACTGGCAGCCGTTCAGACACCCTGCACTGGGAGATGTTGAAATAGGTGGATTTATTCCTTACCTCGAAACAACACCTACCCCTGACCGTGTGGATTCTCTCCTGAATGCGCAGCTTCCATGGCTGTTGCAGCTATCGAAAAAATTGCCGCAGATCAGAATAGCTGATGAAAAAATCACCGATCTGGGTGCCGGAGTTTACCGGGTTGAAGTTTTTGTAGAAAATACCGGAATACTGCCCTACCCTATAGCTATGGGACAACGTAACAGGCAACCTGCACCGGTTGTAATTCTGCTGGAGGGAAAGTTTGAATTGCTTGAAGGTTTAAAACGGCAACCGCTTGGCCCAATCGGGGCTAACCAGGTAAAGAAACTGACATGGCTGATTAAGGCCGGCAGAAGAACTGAGATTTCAGCAGGCATCGAGTCTGCAGTGTTTGGGAACATCGTTAAAACAATTAATACAGGAGGCTGAAAATGAAACTACTTATACTGTTCTGCCTGCTCGTGCTGACAATTTACAGGGGCTACCCGGCAGATAAGGGAAAAATTGAAATCCCCCTGCGATTCGACCGCTATTATAATCTTGCCGAAATGGAAGAGGCCATGCAGGCACTTCATAAGGCTTATCCTAAGCTAACCCGGCTCGAAGCAGTAGGCAAAAGCGAGGAAGGCCGGACCATCTATGCACTTACAATTAACAATCCGGATACAGGTGCAGAGTTAGATAAACCAGGTATATATGTCGATGGCAACATCCATGGAAATGAAGTCCAGGCTGGGGAGGTATGCCTGTATTACGCACAGATGCTGCTGACCAAATACGGAGAGAACGATAAAATTACAAAGGCCCTCGACAGAAATGTCCATTACATCATCCCTGTTGTGAACGTCGATGGAAGATATCATTTTTTTGAGGAAGGAAATACTCCCAGTACCAACCGCAGCATCAGGGTACCCAAAGATGATGATGGTGACGGCCTTTTCGACGAAGACGGGCCTGAAGATCTGGATGGCGATGGCAATATAAGCCAGATGCGAATCCGCGATCCGTTCGGCCAGTATAAATCCGACCCTGAGGACCCGCGCATCATGGTTCGTGTAAAACCGGGCGAGCAGGGTGAATTTACATTACTTGGCTCCGAGGGTATCGACAACGATGGCGATGGCCGCCTGAATGAAGATGCAGAAGGTTATCTTGATCCCAACCGGAACTGGGGCAGCAAATGGATGCCTGAATATGTCCAGCGGGGCGCAGGAAACTTTCCACTGTCGGGTGTGGGATTGAAAGCCATTGAAGATTACATTGCCGCCAGGCCGAATATCATTATAGGATACGCTTTCCACAACTACGGTGGAATGTGGCTAAGGGCTCCGGCCGACAAATCAACCCGCCTGGATCCTTCTGACATTGCAGCTTTTGATGTTATAGGAAATGAAGCTGTGAAAATTACCCCCGGGTATGTATACCACGCTTCCTATGATTTATATCCCACTTATGGCGATTTTACCACACACTTATATTTTGTGCATGGAATTCTTGGTTTCGTAGGTGAACTGTATATGCGAGACCAGGAAACCTTCAGGGAAAGTCCGTCACGCGCAACAACCGGAACCCCGGCTCCTGTTCCAGACCGTAACCGCGAGCTGCTGCAGTTCAATGACTATCTTACCCAGGGGGAATTGTACAAAGACTGGGAAAAGTTTGACCACCCGCAGTTCGGTGAAGTGGAAATAGGCGGCTGGGTTAAAATGAGTTCCCGCCTGCCCCACCCTTTTATGCTGCCCGACCTGGTGCACCGCAATGCTTCGGTAGTACTTCATTCTGCCAGCCAGACTCCCGAGGTTGTAATAGAGGTAACTTCAGTTGATAAACTTGAAAATAATCTTCACCGCGTAAGGGTAAGGCTGCAAAATAAATACGGGTTGCCTACCATGACAGCGAACGCTTTCAAAAATAAACTCCACCGCCCCGACCTTCTTACTGTTTCGGGTGCGAAAGTGGTTGCCGGAGGTAAATTAACAGATAAACATTTTGGCAAGGTTACTTATAAGGAAATGAAGCCTGAGATCCAGTTTTTGGCCATTCCCGGCTATGGGGTGGAAGAATACCAGTTCCTGATAGAGGGTAAAGGTGAGGTGACATTTTTATTTGATTCTCAAAAAGCAGGTAATTCAAAAACTTCAGTAAAGCTTTAATGAATGAAATGAGCATGAGCAACAAAAGTTACCATCAGAGAATGATCAAAACCTTCATGCGAATTCCCTGTCTGCCGCGACAGGCAGGCATGTGATACCTTTAAAAACAAACAATTTTAATCAAATGAAAGCACTGGTCCTTGATGAATACAACATACTAAACTACCGCGATTTCCCTGACCCGCAGGTTCAGCCGGATGAAGTCCTGGTAGAGGTGAAGGCATGCGGCATATGCGGAAGTGATGTCCACGGAATGGATGGCAGTACCGGCAGGCGCATCCCGCCACTGGTCATGGGCCATGAAGCTTCAGGTGTCATCATTGAAACCGGCAGCGATGTAAAGAACTGGAAGGCTGGCGACAGGGTGACTTTCGATTCAACGGTTTATCCGCTCAACGACTGGTATACACTGAAAGGAATGTATAACCTGAGCGACAACAGGCAGGTACTGGGTGTTTCTCCCGGTGAATACCGCCGCCACGGGGCTTTTGCGGAAAAAGTGGCTATACCGCAACACATTCTTCACCGGATTCCTGACAATGTATCCTATGTGGAAGCAGCCATGGTTGAACCCATTGCCGTTGCCGCCCATGCAGTGAATGTAGCAAAGCTTCAGCCGGGCAGCAGTGCCCTGGTAACGGGGGTGGGCATGGTGGGGATATTTGTTGTCCAATTGCTTAAAATATTCGGAGCCAACCCTGTCATTGCACTGGATATTGACGATCTCAAGCTTGAACTGGCCATGAATGCGGGAGCAGATGCAGTTGCCAATACAGGCAAACAGAATTGGGATTATTATATTCAAAACCTTACCAATGGCCGCGGAGCGGATGTTTCCTTCGAAGTTGTAGGGATTACCGATTCAGTGAATACATGCATCAGGAACACACGCAAGGGAGGTACAGTGGTGCTGGTTGGAAACCTTTCGCCCCAGGTTTCTTTTCCCCTTCAGCAGGTTGTTACAAGGGAAATCACAGTGCAGGGAAGCTGCGCCATTAACGGGGAATATGAACTTGCCCTGAAACTGCTGGCTGCAAAAAAAGTGGATGTCAGTAAGCTGGTATCTGCGGTGGCTCCGCTTTCAGAAGGGGCAGATTGGTTCAAAAGGCTTTATGCAAAAGAATCCGGATTGAATAAGGTAATCCTGGTACCTGCAACTTAATTATTTTTATATTGAAACTATGAAAGAAGATTTAAATCACATCAGCATAAAAAGAAAAATGATAGTCAGGATACTGCCAATAATGATTGCAACCCTCATGATAACAGGTGGGAAAGCAGAATCTCAGAACAACCCGTCCATTTCAGTGAGCAAAGCAAACACTGAAACAGTGAAAAAGTACGAAAAATTCGAACTGCTGCTGAACCTGAGTAATGTTGAAATTGAGAATCCATACGACCCAGAAGATATCGATGTATATGCCCTGTTCACTACCCCTTCAGGGAAAAACATCAGGATAAACGGCTTCTACGACAATTACAACAATGCCGGACAGTGGAAACTGCGTTTTTCTCCCAATGAAACCGGCCGGTATGAATACCAGCTGTTCGTGGAAGATGAAGGGAAAAAAGGCAGTTCCGGAAAAGGTTTTTTCACTGCTACGGCATCGGAACACCGCGGCTGGATCAAACCATCAACCGTCAACCCCAGGTATTTTCAGCACGACGACGGTTCCACATGGTTTGCAGTGGGCGTATATTCACCATGGCGGAACAACCAGGAACGTTTCGATACCTATGCAAAGTATAATGCCAACCTGTTTGCCATCTGGGACATTGGTTACGGAGGCTTCGTAAACGGAACAGGCATTATTGAAGAGGAACTGGGACGTTACAACCAGGAGAAGTGCGGCCGCATCGATTCATTGCTTTCAATTCTCGAGAAGGACGACATCAAACTGATGTATGCAATCTGGCCACACGACCTGTTCTCGGCCACGGTTTGGGCTGCCGAATGGGACAAAAACCCCTATCGCCATCTGATCGATGTGGAAGAAGTGTACAGCGATCCGCTGGTATGGGAGTATCAAAAGAAGAAATACCGTTACCTGATAGCACGGTATGCCCACAGCCGCAGTTGGGGAATCTGGGAACTGATCAACGAAATGAACGGCACCGATGGCTGGGCAAAAGGCAGGCATCAGGAAGCTTACGATTGGGTAAAGAAGGCCCAGAAGTATTTTACTGAAAACGATCCGTACGGACATCCCATGACTGCTTCCTTTAGCGGCGGGTTTGAAGAATACCGGGAACCTCTGTATGAAATAACCGAAGTCCCAAACCTTCACCTCTATCCAAAGCAGGGCTGGGCAGTGAAATACCCTGAAGATTCATTGCGAAGTGCCATGTACAACTACGCATGGGCAGCCCGTCGCTTTTACGACAACTATGAAAAACCATCCATCTTTGGTGAATCAGGGGCTGAATGGGAATATTTTAAACGCAACGATCCACGGTACAGGCATGTATATCACAATGCTCTCTGGGCAACATTGGCAAATGGCATCGCAGGCATACCTGTTTGGTGGGATTATACTTTTCTGACCTCACAGGACTGGGAGCAGCTAAGTCATGTATCCTCCTTTATAAAAGACATCGATTTTGCACACCTGCCCTTAAAGCCTGTTGATATAACAGTGGATGGTGCCGACATCTACATCATGGACACCGGCAGTGAATCGTTCGGCTGGATCAGGTCGTATAAAAGTGACAATGTACAGGGAACTGCCATCGCATTGCCTGGTAAAGGCAAAGGTAAATACATCATTTCGTGGTTCGACACCTGGAACGGAAAGGTTATCCGGACAGAAACTGTATCAGCCAAAAAGGGCGAGCTGCACCTTTCAGTTCCGCCCATGGAAAAAGGTTATCCTGATGTTGCCTTTAAAATCAGGAAGAAATAACACCGTTTCAAACTAAGCTACATATTTTATACGAAGAGGCAGGAAGAATATTTTCCCGGCCTCTTCTGCTTTTTTGTTCATAGCCTCTCCCGGATAAGGCTTTTGGTCATGATGAAATCAATAGCCGGTGGTGTTTTCCCTCTTCATCTCATTCCGGCAGCTTCTGCCCGGTGACTCAACTTTTTACCTGTAAACAAGGTTTATATAATTCTACCCAGTGACTGTACCCGACCGCTTCCGGGTCGTATTAAATTCGTTATATCTTCGCGACAAATTCGCGACAAATTCGCGATATATTCGCGACAACTTCGCGATTTAGCGAACCAACCCCGAAGATATCCCGAATCAACCCCGAAGAAACCACGAATAAACTATGGAGCTGGTAATATGAAGAAACAGTTTTTTCAATCCTGGATATAAATTTTAGATTAAGGTGGTTTGAATTGAACCTCAGACAATCATTCCATCAATATCACTATGGTAGAAAATGGTATGACAGAGAGGAACAGGAGTTCTGTAGGAGAGGCAGTAGAAGACACGGCAATAATGGCCAATAAAAAACCGGGGATACTTTTCTGAGATGAGTATCTCCGGTTCGATTCTTAATCAGAGGTTCAGCCCTGACCTGGGACTGAATCATGGTATTTTAATTCTCAAGGGTGATCCCTTCGGATTCCAGAAAATCATTGCTGTTGGCAAAGTTCCATGTATTTAAAAAGCCGATTTTGATGATGTTCACCATTTTCTCCCAGTTGATTTTGCTGAGTTCATCAGAAGGCAGGTGATAATCGGGATGCATGGCAGCCATAAAATAAAAGATCGGGATATTCTCCTGGGCAAAAGGGGCATGGTCGCTGCCACCCGATGGTTTTTCGGATGGACGGTATGTAAGATCGAGGTTGATGTTATAATTCTCAATATGTTGCCGTGTAATTTTTTCTATTCCTGCATTGGCTTTTGTATATACCATGGAGGCCTTGTTTTTATTTTTGTCATTTTCAGTATCACGGGCTATCATGTCATAGTTCAGCTTCAAAACAATGTTCATTTGCTGTTTCATTGCTTCCTGAACAAAATACCGCGAACCCCACAAACCTTTTTCTTCTCCATCCCAGGCTGCGAAGATGACTGATTTCTCAGGTTTTTTACCTGTTGCTTTGAATGCCTTTGCAATGGTCATAACACCCACGGTTCCGGAAGCATTGTCGTCGGCACCGTTCCATATCCAGCCATTCCACTTTCCCACGTGGTCATAATGCCCACCCACTACAATGAACTCATCTTTCTTTTCGCCTTCAATCATTCCAACCACATTCCGTGCCTTCACGATCTTTGAATTCACAGTGGTTTTAAACGAAACAGATTTTCCTGCCAACGCACGGGAAAGCGGTTGCAATTTATCTGAAACTGTTTTTTCATAAGTTTCCAGATTCAGTCCGGAGCCCGACAGGATTTCATTTCCAACCCTTGAAGAAACTGTAAATACAGGTATATCTGCCGCCAGTGAATCTCCTGGCAATGCCATACGCGTATCGTAATAAGAAGTGAAAGGCTCATCGGCTTCAAAATAATCACCTTTTACAGGATATATCTGATTTTGTGCCCATGCAAGCGATGGGTCTGCCATTGTATTTACCTTTATGATTGCCAGGGCACCGGCCTTGCTAAGCAGTTCGGTTTTATTTCTTTCAAGATAATAGAGGGCATATCTTCCCTGGGGTGCAAACTTTGTATAGCCTGCTGATTCAGCATCCTTGTGGCCGGGAAAACCCGACAGGATTACAACGATTTTTCCATTTACATCAAGCTTTTCCAGGTCGTTGTATTTGCCATTTTCTTCCTTGAATCCATATCCTGCAAACACCAGGGGTGCCTTCCCTGAACGTCCAACCGTACCCGGTGTTACATCGAAATCGGTTTTAAATGTAAAGTCTACAGAGCTTTCCCTTCCAGTACCATTCGTTACCACTGAAAGATTCTGCACCTCGCCCGGGGAATGTTCCAGCAGGGTAAAGTTCTGAAAAAATGTCTTTTCCTGTGAAGGCAGAACACCATCCCTTCTTTCACTGCGGGTTGGAGTTTTGAACTCCACATCGCCAAAGGGCTGAACACCATAAATTTTCAGAATCGAAGCAATGTAATCGGCAGCCATATAACCACCTTTTGTTCCCACGCCCCTGCCTTCAGTCCAGTCAGAAGCGAGGAATTCCAGTTGTCCCCTCACAGCCGATTCAGTGATTGCTTCCAGTCCTTTTTCAGCCTCTGTCTGGCCATACACCATTCCTGCTGCAAGCAACATGGCAGGCAGCAACATGGAAATTTTCTTAATTAAACTCATGAATATAATAATTAGTAAATGGATATTTCCCTGGTTCGTATTGTCAATCAATAGAAGGGGTTAATAATACAAATAACTTTTAAATGAAAAAAGTATTGGAGGTAATGAGTTGAACAGAAATCATACCGTGTTAAAATCAATTTCTGTTTCATCGTGTATACGTAACTTTTTTTTGAAATTACAGTAAAATCATATAAAAAACCTTATGCATTTATGATTTTAAAACTCTCCTATATTATGGAACACGACCCCTCCCCGCCTTCCGCCAACTGGCGGAGAGGAGTAAGACGCTCAGCATCCTGCTTAACCTGCACTGACTTAAAGTCCTCCTTCGGAGGATTTAGAGGGTCGTATAGAATATTGTTTTTAATATGGCTTTAATACTCGTTAGAATGGGACTATTGTAAAAAATCAACTGCTATGAACACAAAAATAAAACACAGAATCTGCGGCTCCATTATTAAGAGAGAGCCACTGACAAGGTTTAACGGGGCACAAATGGAAAATACAGTAATTGCAGAAGCCAACCAGCCATATCACAACTATTATGGTAGAATACCCGATAAGCCACAGCCCAACTCATTGTTCCTTTTTACAGAACGGTACTATACCCTTGAAGAAGCACTCAGGTTCACTCAAAACATTGACATTTGTGCCAAAAACAGGGTGAATGTTGCAAGTGCTGTCATTGACTTTCATGGAGTACATCATCCTGCAATCCGTATCAAAAACTTCCCCGATTACCAGCACATCGGTATGCTGCAGGAATGCTATACCCGGCAGGGAATAAAATTTGCCAGGAAAGTTTACATTGAAAATGAAGGCCTGATGCAGGTCAGTAAATGTTTTCATGTTGAAGATGCGGGTGATGGTTTTTATATGGACATGGATGAACCAAATGAAGGATACTTCGTCATCCCATTCTATCCTTCCGTTGAAGCGTTTGAACAGCTGTTAAGGAACATACGTAATAACAGCCAGTGCCCGGTCTTCGATGCTGCTTTTGGAGGGTTTATCATGAACGGGAAGGTAGTTGATATTATGAGAATTTACTCGGGGCATCTCAATATGGACCTGTTATATTGCGTCAGGGATGGTGCACTTCGCTGGATGGGATCTAAAAATGAATTGCAGACATTTCTATAAATTCATTATTTTTACTGCCGGGTAACTTATAAAAACAACAGATGATAAGCAGATCCAACCGTAGAAACTTTATCCGCAACTCAGCAGTGGCTGCTGCCGGAATGGTTGCAGCAAGCAGTTGTGCAACGCCGCAGGCCAGGGAAAACCAGCCAGGTAATAATGTCCGCCGGAACCGTATAGGCGTATCAACTTATTCCTTCTGGCAGTTCAACGGGCCCAAAGAAAAATCGCCCATTGAAGATTGCATTGAAAAGGCAGCACAGATGGGGTTTGATGGGATTGAGTTTCTACTGGTACAGATGCAATCGGAAGAGAATGATTATCTCCAGAAACTGAAGCGACAGGCTTTCCATGCCGGGCTTGACATTATGGGATTTTCAACCCACCAGGGATTTGTGTTTCCTGAAGAGGAAAAAAGACAGTCGGAGATAGATAAGTCGATCCGCCAGATTGAACTGGCTTATACCCTTGGCATCCCCACAATGCGCCTGAATACAGGCCGGTGGGGCACCAGCGGCTCGTTCGACGAACTCATGGCAAACAAAGGCATTGAACCTGTTCTTGAAGGCTATACAGAAGACGAAGGTTTTAAATGGGTCATTGATGCCATTGAACAGCTTATTCCAACTGCAGAGAAGTGTGGTGTCGTGCTAGGCCTCGAAAACCATTGGGGTTTGGGCAGGACTGCAGAAGGTGTACTGCGGATTGTTAACGCCATTGACTCACCGTGGCTCCAGGTTACTGCCGACACAGGCAACTTCCTCGACCGCCAGTATGAACAGCTTGAAATGCTTGCCCCACAGACGTATCTCATCCAGGCAAAAACATATTATGGCGGGGGTAAATGGTACACCCTTGACATCGACTACAACAGGGTAGCAGAAATCTTCCGTAAAGTGAATTACCGTGGTTATGTTTCCGTGGAGTTTGAAGGGGAGGAGGATCCGGATACCGCAATACCCAAGAGCCTCGAGGTGATGAGAAATGCCTTTACATGGGAGGTATAAATTAATACCAATATATTTCTTCAATGTTATCCGGTAACATTTTTAAAACAATGAATGTTGAGATCTCTCACTTCGTTACCAATGACAATCATTTAGTCATATAGCTCTGAAAACACAATCATTTCGACACTAGGGAGAAATCTCAAATATTAACCGTATACTACTGATATTTTTTAGATATACAGCCTGTCGTCAGGGAACTTTCGACAGGCCTTCCTTTGCCTGTGCATCATCCGGACGCAACTCCAGTGCCTTGTTGTACCAGAAGCGTGCAACGTTGTAATTTCCGCTTTCCATAGCCTCCGCCGCATTCTTCATATGGCTTTCGAACAGTTGTCCCGACTGACCTGCAACCCTTTCATTGATTAAATCAGAAATAGCCTGCAACTGTTCCTTCGGATATGTTTCATCAGGTTTCATGGTCAAAGCCCTGTTATACCATCCGCGGGCAACAGCCAGTTGGTTCTGCCTGAATGTGGAGTCGGCAAGGTTTACGTAGTTCTGGTAATCGCGGTCACGCTGGTTTAGCTGCAGACTTCGGATCAGCTTGTTGATTTCAGCTATACGCTGTGTGGGATAATTTTCCTTTGGTTTTACATTCAGGGCCTTATAATACCAGGCACGTGAAACATTAAAGTTCCTGCTTTCGAAAAATCCATCAGCAAGTGAAATGTATTCATTGTACATCTGATTCAATCCTGCATCTGTCATTTCCTGCCTTTCAGTTAACTGCTGCTGGCGTTGCTCAATCTCTGCCCTCCTTCGTTCCATTTCTTCTGCGGCCCTTTGTTCAGCAAGCAATTTTTCCTGTTGCTGCTTCCTTAGGGCATCTATTTTTGTAAGCTGGCTTCGGGGATACGTTTCAGCAGGCTTAATCTCCAATGCATTTTTGTATCCCGACTCTGCTTCATTATAGGATTCCTCCTGAAAATAGCCATCGGCTGCAAGAATGATTGTACGGTAATTTTCATCCTGTTCCTGTTGTTTCAGTATGGCATCTATTTCGTTTATTTTATTCCCGGGATAAGCTTCCCCCGGTTTGATTTCACGGGCCTTGATGTATCCGGCTTTCGATTCAGCATATTCCTTGTTTTTGAATAGTGCGTCAGCGGCAAGGACTGCATTCTGATAATCCATCTGCAACTGTTCCTGTTCCTTTCGTGCAAGCTCGCGATCACCGATAATCCTGTTAATTTCAGCTATCTTCTGCTGAGGAAGGGATTCTTCAGGCTTCAACTGAAGTGCAGCCTGATATGCAACAAGTGATTTCTCATATTCATCCAGGCTGAAAAGGCTGTCAGCCCCACTAACGGTTTTTTGATACTGTCTTTCTCTTTCAGCCTGTTGAGCCGCCAGACGTTCTCTTTCGGCAGCTTCGGCTTCAGCTGCAAGCCGTGCCCGCTCTGCTTCTGCTTCGGCGGCAAGCCTTGCACGTGTTTCAACTACAGAATCAATTTCAGCAATTTTGTCTGCCGGATATCTTTCCGATGGCTTAGCCTGTTGAGCCTGGATGTATCCTGCCTTTGCTGCCTCAAAATCTTCACGGGCAAGTGCTCCATCTGCCAGGGCAATGGCATTGTCATATGCTTTTTGGGCATCAGCAATCTGAGCCATTAACTTTGTTATTTCTTCGATGCGCTGCTTAGGACGAACTTCCTCAGGTTTAATCTTCAGTGCATTTTGATATGCTTCAAGTGATTGATTATACTCATTCAGTCTGAACAGGCTGTCGGCTCCGGCCACAGCCCTGTCAAACTGCCTGTCAGTTTCAGCCTGCAGCGCAGCCATACGGGCCTGTTCTGCAGCTTCGGCTTCAGCTGCAAGCCGTAATCTTTCCGCTTCAGCTTCGGCTGCAAGCCTTGTACGGGTTTCAACCACAGAATCAATTTCTGCGATTCTTCCGGCAGGGTAACTTTCACCAGGCTTCGCCTGCTGTGCCTGCAGGTATCCTGACCTGGCCTTTTCAAAATCTTCCTGCTGCAGAGCTTCATCTGCCATAGCCACTGCATTGTCATAAGCTTTTTGTGCATCAGCAATCCGTGCCAGCACCTGCCCGATCTCTTCAATCCGCTGTTGCGAATGGGTTTCTTCAGGTTTAATCTGCAAAGCGTTCTGATATGCTGTCAGGGAAGCTTCATATTCATTCAGGTTAAACAGGCTGTCGGCGCCTGTTACAGCCCTGTTGTACTGGCGGTCTTTTTCAGCCTGCAGTGCAACAAGCCGGGCCTGTTCGGCTGCTTCAGCCTCGGCCACCAATTTTAACCGTTCAGCTTCTGCCTCAGCAGCAAGACGTACTTTTTCAGCTTCAGCTTCAGCAGCAAGGCGTAAACGGGCTTCAACAACAGAATCAATCTCTGCAATTTTTTCTCCTGGATAACTTTCCCCGGGTTTTGCCTGCTGCGCCTGGTTATATGCTGATTTAGCAGCCTCAAAATCTTCACGGCCAAATGCCTCGTCTGCCAAAGATATGGCACTGTCATAAGCTTTTTGTGCATCGGCAAGTTGTGCCAGCAACTGCCCTATTTCCCCTATGCGCTGCTGGGGATGTGTTTCGCCGGGTTTGATCTGAAGTGCATTCTGATAGGCTGTGCGTGAAGCTTCATAATCCTTGAGGTTGAAGAGGCTGTCGGCACCGGCAACTGCATTACTGTATTGCCTGTCGGTTTCAGCCTGGATAGCTGCCAGCCGTGCCTGTTCGGCAGCTTCAGCTTCGGCTGCCAGGCGTGCTTTCTCTGCTTCCGCTTCGGCTGCAAGGCGTGCGCGGTTATCTACAACAGAATCGATATGAGCCAGCCTTTCGGCAGGATAACTTTCACCGGGCTTCACCTGCTGAGCCTGCCGGTAACCAGTCCGGGCAGCTTCAAAGTCTTCGCGGCCCAGAGCCTGATCAGCCTGTGCGATAGCCTGATCATATGCTTTTTGCGTTTCAGCAACCTGTACAAGCAGCTGTGCGATTTCTTCAATGCGCTGCTGCGGACGGGGCTCATCAGGTTTGATCTGTAATGCCTTCTGGTATGCTGAACGTGAGCTTTCATACTGATTTAAACTGAACAGGCTGTCGGCACCGGCAATTGTCATATTGTACAGCCGCTCTTTTTCAGCTTCCAGGGCTGCAAGGCGAGCCTGTTCTGCAGCCTGGGCTTCGGCTGCAAGCCGTGCCTTTTCTGCCTCAGCTTCGGCTGCGAGCCGTTCTTCTTCTGCAAAAATGGACTGGATCTTTTCAACCTGCATTTTGGGGTAGGTTTCTGAAGGAAGCAGGCTTGCAGCTTCCTCATAGGCCGGAAGTGCCTCGGCATACTGTTTTCTCTGGAACGCCCTGTCGGCTATCTTAATCTGCTTGTCGTAAAGGGTTTTGGCAGCCAGCATGTTCATCAATGACTTGATTTCATCAATTTTACGGAGCGAAACTTCATCGCCCGGCTTATGAACCAGTGCATTTTCATAGAAGGATATGGCCTTGTCATAAAATTGCTTTTCAAAGTTCAGTTCCGCCTGAAAGATGGATTCCCTGTAGCCCTTCAATTTTTCTGCATCTTCAGCCTGCTGTTTCAGGATGCTGTTTATCTGGGCTATTTTCTGAACCGGGTACTGATCGTCTTTTTTTAGTTGCAAAGCCTGGTTGTAAAATTTCAAAGCTTCTGCATAAAGCAGTTCGTCGAATGAATTATCGCCACGGGTAATAAGACTTTTATATTCCTTGTCAGCCTGCGCCTGTCCAAGGATTTCATCGATCTGGATAATCCGTTCCTTTGAATGGGTATTTCCGGCATCAACCGACAATGCCCGCTGATAGGAACTTTTGGCATCCTCATACAGTTTCTGGCCGAACTGAAGATCGCCTTGGGAAATCAGTGCCTGAAGACGATCCTTGAGTGCCTGCTCCCTTTCCTGTGCAAGCATCATAATTCCCAGGAGATCGTTTATTTCAGCTATCCTGTCGTGCGGATAAGGCTCCTTTGGAAAAATTTTAGTTGCAGCCTTATATCCGTCGAGGGCATTAAGGAACTCCTCGCGGTTGTATTCATTTTCAGCTGCCTTGATCAGCTTGTCGTACTCCCTTCGCAGTTCTGCCATTTC
>JAEYNZ010000111.1 GCA_023412195.1 Bacteroidota bacterium | reverse complement strand
TCTGAAATATTTAAAAAAAACCAATGAGTGAAAGCTCTCTTAAGGAGAAAACCATAACCGGGTTCAAATGGTCATTTATAGATAATGTTGGAAAATACGGTGGCCATTTTATAGTTGGAATCATACTGACAAGGCTGCTGACTCCTGAAGATTTTGGGCTGGTTGGAATGATTACCATTTTTATAGTTATTGGACAATCATTAACCAACAGTGGCTTTGGACAGGCGTTAATTCAAAAAAAGGATGCCAGTGATGTAGATTTTTCCACTGTATATTATTTCAATATTTTTGCCAGTATAGTCATATACCTGATTATATTTTTCAGTGCACCACTTATAGCAAAGTTTTACGACGAACCTGAACTGATTTCGCTGACAAAGGTAATCAGCCTGGCATTTGTTATAGATGCACTGGGAAGAATACACCTGGTACACCTTGAGAAGCAACTAAATTTTAAGTCTCCTTCCATTATTGGGATCGTAGCGGTTACAGTATCAGGAACCGTAAGTATAACCCTGGCTTATCTCGGATTCGGTGTTTGGGCACTCGTTGCAAATACAATTATCCGGAGTTCTATGACAACCATCCTGTTATGGGTGGTCAGCAAATGGAAGCCGCTTGCTGTTTTTAGCAAAAAATCGCTCAGTACCCTTTTTATGTTTGGCTCTAAAATATTGGTAGCCGGACTCATGCAGTCTATTTTCCAGAATATTTACTATCTAATAATCGGGCGGTTCTTCAGTGCACAGAGCCTGGGCTATTTTACCCGTGCCGTGCAGTTCAAGGATATGCCGGTAAACACCATCACAGTTATCGTTCAAAAGGTAACTTTTCCTGTGTTCTCAACCATTCAGGATGATGACGAAAAGCTGATACCCGGTTATACAAAAGCAATCAGGATGCTTTCAGCTGTAGTACTCCCTTTTCTTGTGATGATTTTTATTACTTCAGAACCCCTGATCCTGATCGTTCTGGGAGAAAAATGGCTTCCCGTTGTGCCCTACCTGCAGGTTATGGTACTATATGGATGGATACAGGTAATATATACAATTAATAACCAGATTATTACCGTAAAGGGAAGAAGCGATTATTATCTTCAGATCCAGATAATCGATAAAGTACTGATTGTTGCTTCCATTCTGGGTACGTATAAATATGGCATTATGGCCATGATTTACGGAAACATGGCAGCTACCATTATTACCTATTTGGTTGAATGCATTTACCTTAGAAAAGTAATTCATATTACCCTTGCTTACCAGGTTAAACAAATCGCTCCTTTTCTTCTGGCTGCACTGACGATGTTGCTTTCCAGCCTGCCGCTTGCATATTATTTAGACAATAAAGTATGGTACCTTTTTGTCAGTATTGTTTTAAGTTCTTTCGTTTATCTGGCTATGATTTGGATCATGAGAGTAGAAGAACTGGCAGAGGGTATGGCATATGCCCGGAAGTTTAAGAATCAGATTTTAAAAAGGTAATGCAGAAAATAAATAAAGTTTTCATCCTCGGGGTAAACGGTTTTCCTTTTGGCACCGCCCGGGTTGAAAAACTGAAATTAATAGGAAAATCATTGGCATACAATCAGATCAAAGTAGAATTTATATGCAATGAGTGGGGATATTCTAAAAAAGGAGAGTTACCTCCAAAAGGTCATTTCGGGGGCATTGATTATATTTATACCAGCGGTTCCACACACCGGCCTGGTTCATTTATTGGCAGAAGATGGATAAAGTTTATCGGAATGGTTAATGAGATGAAGTACCTGTCGAAGAACCAATGCGATGCTGCCATTGTAAGTGTAATGTCAGGTATGTTCTTTCCTTTGTTTTACTATTGGTTGTTTGCACGGATGAAGGGATACAAGCTGTATTATCCGCATCATGAGGAACCTGAAGTTACTTTGAACAGAAACAATTTGTACCACAGGATCAACTTGTTCCTTTTTAACCTGTTGGCCTGGAAAATGCTGGATGGAGCGTTTCCAATCAGCAATTACCTTGCAGAGAAAATCAAAAAAAAGGCACCCCGGCTGCCACTTCTTAAGATTCCTGCTATAGTTGACTTTGATATATTTAATAATATAAAGAAAACATCTGATTCAATCCTTCAAAAATACTTTATGTATTGTGGTTCAATTGTGTACTATGAAGTCATTGAATTTGTAATTGAAGCTTTTGAATTGGTCCCGGATAATGAATTTGAGCTTCACCTGGTGATATCGGGAAGCAGTGCAAAAAAGGAGAAACTGCATCAACGTATAGAAAAGTCAAATAAAAAACAAAAAATCAAGGTATTTGAAAACCTTGATTATGATGTATTGGTTAAAAAATATATAAATGCCAGTGCCCTGCTGATACCATTGCGCGATACCATACAGGATAAAGCACGGTTACCACATAAAATAGGTGAATATACAGCAAGTGGCAATGTTGTTATTTCGAATGATATAGGGGATATTTCGTTTTATTTTCAACATACAGAAAATGCACTAATTGCCGATCATTATGACGTACATGAATATGCAGGTATGATGGAATTTGTCATTCATTATCCCCATGAGGCCAGGGAAATTGGTCAGGCAGGATATGAAACCGGATTGAAGGTATTCAATTATAAAACCTATGGTGAACTGATCAAAAACTTTATGCAGAAAAATTAAAAAATGAACGATCGTATTACACTAGTTAAAGACCAGAGCATTACATATCTTGAATACGCCGTAGTATTCATTATAATTTTCTTTGCAGGTAGCGCAAGTGTCTTTGCGCGTTCGTTTGAAACATGGAATAACCTGCTTGGGCTGATCATACCTGTGGCAGCTGTTGCAGTGCTGGGACTTGTAAAAGGTGTGCACTTTAACCACAGGTACTTTCTTCTGATTGTCGGATATTTATTGTATACCATTGCCTCCACCATAAAGTTTGGAGAAATACATCCCCACTTCTTTGGAATAAATGTCGTTAAATTTACAATTGCCTACGTGGTGATGTCTAGTATGAGAACCCGTTTCTTTACCGTTTATGAGAATATCCTGTTTTACCTGGCACTGATTGCCCTGTTCTTTTGGATACTGCACAATACCATACCCGGGACATTTGTAGAATTTCTGCGGAACTTTGAATTCTCAACACAAGGTGAAGGCAAAGGCAGTACTGATTTCAATGCAATTGTATATACAGTCAGCAATTATGACATCGTACCAGACCACCTTGCAAATTTCGGAGGCTTCCAGATTTATAGAAATTCAGGGTTTGCATGGGAACCCGGGGCGTTCTCTGTATTTATTAACCTGGCAATTTTGTTTAACCTCTTAAGAAATGACTTCAGGCTAAAAAATAATCCACATTTATGGGTATTTGTTATTGCCCTCTTAACAACTTTCTCTACCACCGGATATGCCATGCTAATTATCATGGTGTTCTTTTACCTCTATAATCAGCCCTTCAGGAAGGTTGCCTGGGTTATACCTTTTGCAGTTGTTTTTACAGTACTGGTATTCACGTTGCCCTTTATGGCTGACAAGATTTCCGAAACAACAGAATACAATACAGAAGAATTGATATACCGTTCCATTAAACATGGAACACAATATGCTCCCCAGCGCTTCGAGTCGTTGCAGATCGATTTCAAAGATTTTCTAAATCATCCTGTCCTGGGATATGGAGGACAGGTTGAAGCCCGTTGGACCTATCAACTCGGAGCCCAGATTGCCACAATCTCTGGTATCGGGAAAGTAATGGGCCAATTCGGATTGGTAGGGTTGATATTTTTCCTGTTCAGCGTTTATAGCTCTTCAAAAAAGTTAGTCACCGTGTATAATCTTAGAGGTGCCATCTTCCCTGCAGTCCTGATCATCATGATTTCTATAAGTTATACCATATTCACCATATTGTACACCTGTATCTGGCTGTTTTACCTTACCAGTTCATATAAAACAGCTGTGATTCAGGAATACCTGAACAGGCGTCTTCTGAATAGTTCCAATGCCTGATCCCGGAAAAACACAACCGAACAGCTTTATCTTATGAATCTTGTTTTAATCTCAAACGAAGAATATCCTGATCAGCATGCTGCTGCGATCAGGCATTCGACCCTTGCAAGGGGTATGGTCGAACTGGGGCATCAAGTAAATTTTATGCTTCTTTCACCCCAACCATGGCCTAAGTCCGAACTGAACTATCATGGTGTAAAGTTCAAAACATTTAACTGGCACCACGAAACAGATAAATTGCTGAAGGTGTTCAACTTTTATTATGGCTTGCAAAAATTAAGGAAAAGATTAATCAGATTAAATAATGAAGAGGGTATAGATGCCATTATTGTATTTTCAATTAGGATCAGGATTATCAGGACTGTTTTGGATGTTGCTCAGAAAGAGTTCATCCCCGTTTTTCATGAACGGACAGAATTACCCTATGTATTTATAAAAAAGCATTCCCTGTCTGACCAGATCAGGTATAAACAATACCTGAAAAAAATGGTGCCAAGGTTTGACGGGATATTTGTTATCAGCGATAAACTCAGGGATTTTTTTAACCCTTATAACCCTAACATCGAAAAAATACTGACCGTAGTTGACACTGCTTTTTTTGATGTAAGAAATGATTCAGATTATGACTTTCCATACCTTGCATATTGTGGTAATATGGACGGTAGTAAAGATGGCCTTGAAATACTGCTTGAAGCTTTTTCACGAATGGGAGACAGATATCCTGATTTAAAGTTGCTGTTGATAGGTGACGATTCAGATGAAAGAAAAAAAGAAAAGTTGTTCTCTGTTATTGAAGAATTGAATCTGGAGGGCAAAGTGTTTTTTACCGGACAGGTAGAAAGGGATGAAATGCCCCGCCTGCTGGGAAATGCCCGGTTGCTTGTTGTAGCCAAACCCGATAATGAGCAGAATTCCGGTAACTTTCCGATCAAGGTTGGCGAATACCTGGCAACTGGTGTTCCCGTTGTGCTGACAAGCGTTGGCGAAATTCCCCTGTTCATAAAGGATGGTGAAACTGGATTTCTGGCTGTTCCGGGTTCTGCTGACTCCTTTCATGCAAGAATGATGGGAGCCTTATCAGGTTATGAACGGGCAAAAGAGATCGGGGCAAAAGGCAGGGAACTTGCCGTGCAACTTTTTGACTACAGGAAACAGGCCTCACGGATGATTGAATTTATAGTCAGGACCGTACAAAACCGCAACAATGAATATAAAGGTTAACATAGGCGGTGACTTCTGCATTACACCCGAATATGTAAAAGGAAATCTGTTTTCCGGTCAATTACAGGAAATATTCCGTGACTCAGATTTAAACATCGTTAATCTGGAATGCCCGGTTATTGAAAAGAAGAAAGGTAAGAAGATCATCAAAACCGGACCACACCTCTATACTTCCCGCGATCTTCTTAACCAGCTTAAAGCACTGAATATCCATGCGGTGACTTTGGCCAATAACCACATCATGGATTTTGGCGAAGAAGGAATCATTTCCACCGTTGAAGCTTGTAATAATGAGAACATCCAAATTACAGGCGCAGGCCGGAATATTGAGGAAGCCTCAAAACCACTGATACTGCATGTGAAAGGGCTGCGTATAGCCATTGTCAATTTTTGTGAAAATGAATGGTCGGTGGCTACGGGGTCATCATGGGGAGCAAATCCAATGAACATTATTGATAATGTTCAGCAAATTAAACTGGCTCGCAGACAGGCCGATTTTGTTTTGGTAATCATCCATGGTGGACATGAAATTTACAATCTTCCAAGCCCGCGGATGGTAAAGGAATACAGGTTTCTTGCAGAAAATGGGGCAGATGCCGTTATCGGGCACCACCCGCACTATATTTCCGGATATGAAATTCATGGTGAAAAGCCGATATTTTACAGCCTCGGCAATTTCATTTTTACTATGAAAACCCCTTACGAGGGCTGGTATAAAGGACTGGTAGCCCAACTTGAAATCACTAAAAATAAAGTAGAAAAATTCAATATATTACCGGTTATCCAGGATAAAAAAAGTTTCAATCTTTCTGTTCCTGAAGGTGAGCACAGAAACGAAATCATGGCTGAAGTTGAAAAATACAATTCCATTATCAGCGATGATGTAACTCTAAAGAAATGCTGGGAAGAATTTGTCCAGAAAAAAAGCCGGAATGTTGAGCTGCTGTCTCCTTTGAATGTCCTGCCCGGAAAATATCTCAGGTCAGGATTTGCCAGGCTGGGCATGAACCATATTCTGATGAGACGTAATTATCTCAGCGAAATTTTAAACCACATCAGGTGTGAAGCCCACAGGGACATCATGATTTCACTGCTTCAGAAAAAAATATCAAAGGATTAAGAAACGGATATTTCCACTGTATCTTCCCCAGATCAAATTCGCCACAAATTCGCCACAAATTCGCGACAAATTCGCGATAAGTTCGCGATTTTTCGAATTTATAGCGAATTTATAGCGAATTTGATGCGAGTTTAATGTGAGTTTAATCCGAATAAAGTACGAACTTGTCATACCTCTAACTTAATATTGAACCTGATCAATTTAAACCTTGTATTGATCCGTTTGGAGATTTTACCATAGACCAAAAGCCATTTGCGCCTGATCATTCAGGCAGGATTGAAAGTTGTTGGCAAACCATGTCAATAATCCTAAAATAAAAATGGTTATGAATGAGGTTAAAAAAGTTGCAATCCATCACATGCAAGGTAGTTTCAGTGATTTATGGATTGAGTATTTTCTTGAAAACAACATCCCTTTTGTTTTGGTTAATTGTCATGATTCCGATATCATGGACCAGGTTGAAGGTTGTGCAGGATTAATGTGGCATTGGGATTTGAATGATTACCATAGCCCGCTCATGGCAAGGCAGTTGATCTACTCGCTGCAGCAAAGGGGATTACAGGTATACCCCGATTTTTTTACTGCATGGCATTATGATGACAAGGTTGGGCAAAAGTACCTTTTGGAAGCCGTTCATGCTCCGCTTGTAAAGGCATATGTATTTTACTCCAGGAAAAGTGCCCTGGAATGGGCAGAAACAGCCACTTTTCCAAAGGTTTTTAAACTGAGAAATGGTGCCAGTTCATCCAATGTATTTCTTGCTGAAACGCGTGAGGTTGCCAGGTCATATATCAAAAAAGCTTTCGGAAAAGGGTTCACCCCCTGGAATGCAGCCCGGCGGTTGGACCGAAGCCTGAAGATTCTGAAGCATGACAAAGATATTAAAGCACTTAAAAGGGTATTAACAGGAACCATCAGACTAGCTGTTCCTAAGGAAAATGAGCATTTATTAACGCGTGAAAAAGGATATGCCTATTTTCAGGATTACCTGCCAGGTAACACCTTCGACGTGAGAACTGTAGTAATAGGCGAACGTTGTTTTGGTGCCAGAAGGTTTTGCAAACCTGGCGATTTCAGAGCTTCGGGCAGTGGCATCTTCAGCTATTCCCCTCAGGGTATTGTTACTGAAATTATAAAAATATCATTTGAGGTGGCAGAAAAACTGCATACGCAGTCACTGGCTTTCGACTTTATTTTCGATCAGAGTGAACCAAGGATAGTGGAAATAAGTTATTGTTTTGCCCTTGAGTGTTGCGACGATACTCCGGGATACTGGGATAAAAACCTGAATTGGCATGAGGGTAAAATGAACCTGCAAAAATGTATCGCGGAAGATTTTTTACAGTCGCTGGAAATAGGGAAACCTTTAGCCCCCAATAAAGTTTTAATATAAAACGGGCATGCTTTATTAAGCACAGTCAGGGATGGAATTTCATTATACACTTTCCATCTAACCATTAAAAGCAAATTGTTTTGGATGAAAAATAAGATTACAATACTGGTTTTCAGTCTGGGTCATGGCGGAGCAGAAAAAGTTTGCCTGTCGCTTTGCAACGAGTTTGTAAAGCGGGATTTCGAAGTCGAATTATGGATTGCAAATTTTGAGGAAACTGCACTTACAAAAAAATTGGACAGCAGGATTTCAGTCTTTCCAATGCATAAGACCCATGTAAGAAATACAGTAGTTCCGCTTACAAAGCTTCTTTTACAAAGAAAACCTGAAAGGATGCTCATTTTCCATATTGAACTGGCCATATTGATGATTATACTCAAGAAGTTACTGTTTATCAACACTTATATTATTGCCCGAAGCATTAATACGCTATCTGAAGCGTTTAAATATCCCAATGGCTTTTGGGAAAAACATGTGGCTAAAAAAGCAATTGGTTTATTTCTTCCTCATGCCGACAGGATCATTGCGCAGTCGACAGGTATGCGTGATGATCTGGTTAAGTATTTTGGGATTGCAGAAGACAAAGTGGTTACAATCCCAAATCCTGTTGATTTCTCTGCAAATGGTTTTTATTCAGTTAATGGTAGTGACCATAAAAATGAATTCCTGTTTGTGGGAAGGTTAAATCCCCAAAAGGGGTTGGCCAACATGTTAAAGGCGTTCAGTATGGCAAGCAGTGAAGTTGATGATATGCACCTTTCCCTTGTAGGTGATGGGCCTGAAATGGAGCACCTGAAGTCTCTTGCTGTAGAATTAAGAATTCATGATAAAGTATCGTTCGAGGGCTACCAGGCTAAAACCAATGCATACTACAGTCGTGCAAAAGCAACCTTGCTGACCTCTGTTTTTGAAGGTTTTCCCAATGTGCTTGTGGAATCCATTGCCTTGGGAACACCGGTTATATCTTTTGATTGCCCCAGCGGACCTGCGGATATCATCATTTCCGGTGTAAACGGGATTTTGGTTCCAAACCAGGATGTAAGGGAGTTTTCCAAAGCATTAGCCGCAATTGCAAAAAACGAAATAGTTTTTAATAAGCAGGAAGTGATTGATTCCTCGAATCGGTTTTCTACCGGTTTGGTTGCAAACAAATATGAAGAGGCCTGTTTTAATTAAAGGATTTCATGGCCTTACAGGATATATTTAAGATGAATTAAGTGAAATGAAAATTATAATAACAAGTCCAAGTTTAGATGCCAAAACCAATGTCAGCGGGGTTTCTGAGATAACAAATTTTATCATCAGGAGCAATCCGAAGCATGAGTACAGGCATTTCAGACTAGGCAAAACGGATCAGGAAAAGCGGGGCGTTTTCAGGATAATCAGAATTCTGTTAGCCTGGATCAAATGGTTTATGCTGATTATCAGCAACAGCAATATCCTGATTCATTTCAATTTTGCCCTCGACAAACGTTCTACTTACCGTGATCTTCCATTGATTATGTTTGCACAGCTGCTCGGAAAGAAAATGGTTATACATCTGCATGGCGGTGAGCTTCTCCAGGAAAAGAAGCCATCCAAATTTATGAAGATGGCACTGACCAGAGCCTTTTCGGGGAAAGATCCCAAAATTGTTTTGAGCCAGCTTGAGAAAGAAATTGTAGAAGAAAAATTCAGGGCGGTTCATGTTTTGGTACTTCCAAACAGCATCGATTTAACAGCAGCCGGTAGTTTTTCGGGAAACGGGCAGTCAGGAGCCACTCCCAGGCTGCTTTTCATTGGCAGGGTTGATAAAAACAAAGGTGTTGAATACATTTATCAGGCTTTAAATATTCTTAAAGATAAAGGCGTGCCATTTTATTTTTCAATGGCAGGTGCAGGTCCCGAAAAAGATGAATATGTACAGAAATTTTCTGCAAGCCTGAATTCACATTTTGAATACAAAGGAGTAGTTTCTGGAAAAGATAAGATAGATTTATTCAGAGAATCAAACATATTCCTGTTGCCCTCGATGTATGAGGGACTGCCCATATCGCTTATAGAAACTATGTCGTTCGGGATAGTGCCAGTGGTGACAAATGTTGGGTCTATCGGTACACTTGTAAAACAAGATGAAACAGGCCTATTTGTGGAAAGAGAATCAGCACAGGATATCGCAGACAGCATCGAAAAGCTTGTAAACAATAAGAAATTGATGGGTCGGTTATCGTCTAACGCACGTGAGATTGTTTTCCGCGATTTTGATCCTGTCCAATACATTGAAAAGCTAAACGGAATTTACGAACAGGCTTAACAAAAAGAGCACAAAATAAATCTCATAACACAAAAAAACAACATATGATTATTTCGCATAAGAAAGATCCGGAACATAGGGTAGATCATAAATACAAGTTTATTCATTCAGCAGGATATACTGTATATTCTGATGAACTGGAGAAAATTCCTGTAGATTCATCCACGTGTCTGGCTATAAATACAATCAGCCCCAATTCCTATGGAATCGCTACAAGGGATTCAGAGTTCAGGGATGCACTTCAGAAGTCCGAATTCCTTGTTTTGGATGGGGTTTATTTTGCTGTAGCTTCCATTTTACTTCAGGGAAAGAACATCAAAAGAAACCAGGGGCCTGATGTTTTTTACCATTTTATGAAAAGGGCGAATGATGGCCGGAAGCGCGTTTTCTTTCTGGGTTCATCTCCCAATACCCTGAAACTTATAAAAAGAAGAAGTGCATTTTTGTATCCTCATGTCACTGTAGAAACTTATTCTCCGCCTTTCAAACCCGAATTCTCAGATGAAGACAACAACATGATGCTGACTGCTATTAATAAATTCAAGCCTGATATAGTTTTCGTGGGTATGACTTGCCCCAAGCAGGAAAAGTGGTCAATGAAGCATAAAGGAAAATTAAATGCCAGTCTGATTATTTCCATAGGGAATGTTTTCGATTGGTTTGCAGGCACTCAGAAGGAGATTGCACCTATTTGGTTCAAGCTACGAATCGGCTGGCTTGTCAGGATTTTCTACCGCCCTGAAGTATTCAGGCGGAATATTGGCAATCAGATGTTGTTCTTCTGGCACGTACTGTTAATGTTTTTAAAACTTAAGAAAAATGATTAAAGGAACCCTTATTGGCCTCGGAAAAATGGGGCTGTCTCATGCTGCAATAGTGGGTGCACACCCAGAGGTTGAAATGGCAGCTGTTTGCGATACGACTTCCCTTGTATTGGAAGCGTTCAACAAGTTCAGCAGTGTAAAAACATACACCGATTATGAGAAAATGATCGTTACTGAAAAGCCCGATTTTGTGGTCATCGCTACTCCTACCAAGTTTCATTTTCCCATGGTTAAATTTGCCCTCGACCACGGTGTGCACGTGTTTTGTGAAAAACCTTTTACGCTTCTTGCAGAGCAGGGAAAAATTCTATCAGACCTCGCACTTCAGAAAGGACTTGTAAACCAGGTAGGGTATCATAACCATTTCATCGGAACCTTCAGGGAATTGAAGCGCCTGCTGTCGAAAAATATTCTGGGTGAACTGGTTCATTTCAGCGGCGAAGCATATGGACCTGTTGTTACCAAGGAAAAGGGCAGTACATGGCGATCCAGGCCCGAAGAGGGTGGTGGCTGCCTGTACGACTATGCTTCACACGTACTTAACCTTGTACAGGAAGTGGTAGGCAGGCCAAAGAAAATCTATGGCACCATATTAAAAAGCATTTATTCAAAAGGTGTACATGATGCAGTTTACTCGCTGCTCGAACTCCAGAGCGGACTCACCGGAACTTTGCTGGTAAACTGGAGTGATGAAACTTACAGGAAAATGTCGACTTCAGTCACTGTTGTTGGTAAAAACGGCAAGATTATCTGTGATGCCACCGAGTTGAAAATTTATCTGAAACAACCTGTTAATTCTGAAAACCTTGAAAGGGGCTGGACAATAAAATATATTACAGATACAGCTATACCGGTAAATTTTTATCTGAGGGGTGAAGAATATACTGCCCAGATCGACAACTTTATTAATTGTGTAATTAACAGGCAACAATCGAAATATAATACTTTTGAAGAGGCCGTGCATACCGACAAGGTCATTGAAATGATTGTTGATAACGTAAAAAATAACTGAAATGGAGAAAGTACTATTTGGAGACAACCAGTTTTTTGGGGTCAATCACCTGTCGGATGAAAAGGCAAGGGCCCAGACGATGAAATTTAAAGATGATGCTTCCATACTTAAGGTTCTGAATCAGGCGAAATCAGCAGGCATTAATACCTTCATGTGCACGACCCACGACCGTATTGCGGGCATATGTGATTATATCAGGGCCAACCCGTCACAATATGAAAATTATAAAATATATCCTTGTATGCCTTACGCGCATAAGTATGCGAACGCGGTCACAGAACTGGGCATCATAGGAACTATTAAGCAGTATGTGCCCGGAAACCTTTTCGGCACCTTTGCAAAAGGGGGTATGGCTTACATCAATAAAGATTTCATGAAACTGATGGAATTATTTATCGATGCAGAAATGAAAATGTTTACCGGCATATCAACCCCGGTGATATTTATTCAGAACGTGCTGGTTGATATGATCCTGGGGTTAAAGATGTACAAGGTATTTGCAGAGTATGATGCATATATAAGGAAGAAATATAACAGTGAGCCCGGATACATTACCATGAACATGCCAGCATTGTATGAAGCTTTGGATTCGGTCGGAATTAAAAATCCGATTATTTGTTCGTCGATCAACAAAATCGGGTTCAGGATGTCGGGTGGAATTGAAATATATGAAAAGTATCTTAGAGAGAAGGAATTCAGGCCTATAGCCATGCAGGTTCTGGCAGCAGGCGCCTTGCAGCCAAAGGAAGCTATTGAATACCTGGGCAGGTTTCCGCGTATCGAATCCGTTCTTTTCGGCGCTTCATCCAGGGCACATATCGAGGAAACAAGGAACTTAATTGAGACGTATCTTCAAAAACCTGCAGTTCATACGGCGAAATCCTACGATTTTCAGAACAAGTAAGGTAATAAAACGTTCTTATATAGTGACATCAAATTGATGTAAGCTATAAAATTAAGATAAACCCTTAATGAGTTTGGTATGATAAAAGAGCGCGAACCGGCACTGGAAAGAATGAGTGTAATAGTACAGGTAGGATTTACCCTGTTATGCTTTTTCTTTATAATGTGGGCCGCCAGGATATACTATCGTTTTCCGATTGCAGAAAGTAAGGAACATTTAATACTGGCCCTGTCTATTGTTCCCATTTGGTTTGGACTTCTTGAGCTGTTTGAACTGGGGGCTATGGCCCGCATCCAAAGATACAGGCAGATTATCAAGAAGTATATCGTGGTAGTAATTGCCGGTACCATAGCTCTTGCTTCCCTTGCGCATGTTCTGGATTATGAATGGTTCGGTACCCGGACTATGATAGCATTTGCGATGTTGAATTTTTTTGTATTGACTACGCAGAAGCTGGCAGGACGAACAATACTGAAGAACTTACGGCGGAAGGGATATAATACAAGAATGTTGCTGGTAGTAGCCGATGACTCTTCATCCGAATTTATTCATCAGGTAATAGAAACTGAAGAATGGGGCTACCAGATCTGGGGGATCATGACTGATTCAGAATTAATCAGGCAGGAGTTCGAAGATCAGTTTCACATCATTTCAGAGAAGGAAAATTTTGCTGAGGTTATCGATGAAAGGGTGATTGATGAAGTGTTTTACTGTAAGCAACAATTCAATGCCACATATATTCAAAAACTCGTTCAGGAATGCAGGGAAGTAGGGGTAAGCTTTCATATCCATAATAAGGTTTTAAGTTTTAGCGGCCTAAGCCCAAAACTTCATTTCCTTAACCATCAGTTTTTTATTTCTTTCAGAAACACCCCTGAAAATTATGTTGCATTAAAAATAAAAGGTACGCTTGATTTTTTTCTTTCCATATTATTCCTGATAGCTGCTTCCCCGATCTTTATTGGAATAGCCATAGCCATCAAACTGGATGACGGTGGCCCTATATTCTTCAGGCAGATCAGGGTAGGAAGGCATGGCAGGTTATTTCATTGCCTTAAATTCAGGACAATGGTTACCAATGCTGAAGAAATTAAGGAAAAAATCATGGATCTGAATGAACAGCAAGGTCCTGTATTTAAGATTAAAAATGACCCCAGGGTTACACGTGTAGGTAGATTTTTAAGGAAAACATCTCTCGATGAACTTCCACAGTTCGTAAATGTAGTTTTGGGCGACATGTCAATCGTAGGCCCACGTCCACCGATCCCTTCAGAAGTTAAACAGTATGAAAGACATTTGAAGCGGAGGCTCAGTATTAATCCTGGTATTACCTGTATCTGGCAGGTTTCAGGAAGAAACAGCATACCTTTCGACAGGTGGATGGAAATGGACATGGAATATATAGATAACTGGTCTTTACGTCTCGATTTTATTATAATGCTTAAAACCTTTAAAGTATTGTTCGAACGAAACGGACAGTAACAGCTGTGAACATTTTAAAACTAATAACCTTATTAATACTAATAAAAAATTAAAATGAAAAGACTTGTTTTATATCTGGCAATGGTATATATGGCATTGCTGTATTCGTGCAGCAATACACAGGATATTACCGTGCTTAGAGACATCCAGGGAGATCCCCGGACGCATGAACTGGTTTCAAAAATGCCAGCGGAATACCGAATTCAACCTTATGACAATTTATTCCTGAGCATTACTACCCTTGACCCGGCAGTAAATGAAATTTTTAATCCCAGTGCAAGGGGTACCAACAATAACTCGGGTACACAGGGAAATTTCGGTACCCCGGTTGGTCAGTACATCAATGGTTACATGGTAAACTCAGATGGAGTGGTTAATATTCCTGTTATAGGTCAGATTGAAATGGGAGGACTTACTTTGGCAGAAGCAGAAGTGCTGTTAAAAGCACGTGCTGAAGAATACCTGAAAGAACCTTCTGTACAGGTAAAGTTTCTGAATTATAAGATCAATGTAGCCGGTGAGGTCCAGAATCCAAACCTCCACTACAACTATGAATCGGCCATTAATATATTTGATGCCATCAGCCTGGCAAATGGTATTACAGATTATGCCGATCTTACAAATGTTATGGTTGTAAGAAAAATCAATGGTTCATCCTATACCTATAAGGTGGATGCCACAAGTAAAGATGTATACGCTTCTGAAGTATTTTATCTGCAGCCCAATGATTTCGTGTATGTTCCGCCAGGTAACCTTAAAAGGACACGCGACAATACAACCGTATACTCTCTGATTCTTTCTGCCATTTCAACCTTGATGGTGGTAGGTACGGTAATTAATAACAATTTCTTTTAAATGAAGAAGATATGGAAAAAATTGATGAAATAATCAATATGATAGACGCTAAGGAGAAAAAGGAAACAAAAAGTTTCTTTTTAAAATACCTTAGAAATTGGCCCTGGTTTGTACTGTTTCTAGTACTGGGTGCAGCAGTTGGATATTTTGTGTATATAAACTTGCCACAAAAGTATTTAGTATCAAGCCGGTTGCTGGTGAAAGATGAAAACAGTTCATTGAGTTCCAACCTTGCTTTTACAAATCAACAGAATGTAAGAAATGTAAAAAATACAAATATTGAAAATAAATTAGGAATATTTAAATCCTATACCTTATTCAGGAAAGCCATCAATAATCTGGAGTGGGAAACCTCCTGGTATAAAAAAGGGTTGTTTACGAATTATGATCTGTACAAGAAGGATCCTTTTGAACTGATTGTTCCTCCAAATGCGCAGAATGCCAAAGATGTGAAAGTTCAGATAGAGATGATCAACGACACGGAATATAAAGTATCTGCAAAAGGTGAAACCAATATGAACGGCTATCCGCAGAATATAAAGTTTGATGAAACTGCCCGCTTCGACGAACCGTTTATGAATGACTTTTTTCACTTCGAATTAAGGAAGAAAAGCGGTAAAGAGAAGGAAAAATTTATACTCGTATTCAACAATATTGATCTGCTAACAAAAGAATATATTAAAAGGGCAGATATCAGCCTGGTTGACATCAATGCCGACTTAATTTCAATCACAATTGAGGGAGACAATGTTCAGAGGGAGGTGGATTTTATTAATGAATTAAATAAGGTTTTTATAGACTTTGGCCTGCAGAACAAATACCAGACTACTGAACAGTCGTTTGAATTTATAGACGAACAACTTTCACGCGTTCAGGAATCGCTAGCTTCTTCGGAACAAAATTTCAGCGATTACCGCCGCAATAACCAGGCTATGAACCTTGGAGATGAAGCACAGGCAGTATATCAGCGCCTTGAGGAAATCGAGAATGAGCAATACCTTACCCAGTTGCAGATTGACTATTACAGAGGACTTTTGAGAAATCTCAGTTCCGACAGGATGAATGATCTTGCGAGCCCTGCAATTGCAGGGATAACAGACAACAATCTTAGTCAGTTGCTGCAGCGGTTGATGGAGCTTTACAGCAGGAGGGAAACCCTTTCAGCAAGTGTTCAGGAGGCAAATCCTGCATACATAGCAATCCAAAATGAGATCAGGCTCACCAGGAGTTCTCTTGAGGAGGCAGTAAAAAACCAGCTGGAAACAGCAGAATCAGTGATGGCCAGTTCGATCAAGCGCTACCAGACTATTGAAAGCCGTTTGAGAAGGCTGCCTGAGACAGAGAAGGAACTTGTTCAGAGACAACGTGAATTTGAACTTAATAATGAACTGTTTACTTATCTGCAGGAGAAAAAAGCCGAAGCTTCGATTGCGAAATCCACTGTTGCTCCGGAAGTACAGGTAATTGATGAAGCTATTCGGGAAGCAGCATTGTTTAACGGTCCTTATCCTGTTCAGATTATAGGGGCAGGAGCTATTATTGGCTTAATGCTTCCTTTTATGTTTATCTCACTGGCAAGTTTCTTCAGCAATAAGATAGAAACTAGGGAAGAAATAGAGAAAATAAGCAAAATACCGGTTCTGGAAGGTATTATCAAGCACAAGTACAATGTAAATTTACCGGTAATTAATTATCCCCGTTCAGGTATTGCTGAATCCTTTAGAGGTTTAAGATCGAATATAAATGCTCTGCTTGATCAACCCGGACCTAAGGTTATTTCAATCAACTCACTGGTTCCGGAAGAAGGTAAATCATTTGTGTCATCAAATTTTGCCGCCATATTGACGAAAAGCAATAAAAAGGTATTGCTCATCGATGCAGATATGCATAAACCCAGCCTTCATAAATTTTTCGGCGTACGATCGTCAGTAGGGTTGAGTAACTACCTTAAAGGTGAAGTTGGATATGAAGAGACTATATATGAGACAAATATCGCAAATTTATATCTTCTCCAGGCAGGGCCGATTCCATCAAGTCCCTCAGATCTGCTGGATACTCCCAGATTGGATTACCTGTTAGAAAAGAACAGGAAGGAATATGATTACATTATTATTGACAACGCACCTTTGATGCTGGTGCCCGACGCTATTCTTACAAGCCAGTCTTCGGATGTAAGTTTATTTACCCTCAGGATGAATCACAGCCATAAGGATGAAGTTAAGCAGATAAACAAACTGATTGACTTTAACAACATCAAGAAGGCTGCCATTGTTGTAAACGAAACACCTGACAGGGGATATGGTTATGGCAATAAATACTGGAAGAAAGGGTATGGTGAGTATAAGTATAAAATTAATATTGCTTAACTTTATAGGAATATAGTAATAAACCAATTATGATAATAGCTGTAGATTTCGACGGAACCATTGTAGAGCATAAATATCCTGCCTTAGGGAAAGAAATACCCTTTGCCATTAAAACATTGAAGCTTTTTCAAAAGAAAGGTCATAAACTGATACTATGGACTTATCGGTCAGGTAAGGAATTGGAAGAGGCTGTAAAGTTTTGTGAAGACAGAGGTCTTATTTTTCACGCCGTAAATAACAATTATGATGGTGAAGAATTTGATAATACCTATAGCAGGAAAATCTATGCTGACATTTACATAGATGACAGAAACCTGCTTGGATTGCCAGAGTGGGAGAAACTTTACCAGATGCTGGAGGCAGGTTCCAATAAATCCGATTTGGTGTTTTCAACGAACATAAAATTTGAATAGTCATGTGAAATAGAATAATTAAATGCCTGAAGTAGTAAATATGACCGGATATACCCCGGTTGAATATCTTAAAAAAAATCTAGATTTAATTCTTCCCCAGAACAGTAAAATTGAGAATATCAACTTTCCAGGGTATGTAAAAAAGGCCTTTCATTCAAACGACAGACCCAGTGGATTGGT
>JAEYNZ010000104.1 GCA_023412195.1 Bacteroidota bacterium | reverse complement strand
GCCACACATAAACAGTCATTGCGCGACAGGAGTAATTATGCCATCAGTAAAGGCATTCCAATTTTTATTTCTGAATCGGCAGGTATGGAAGCCAGTGGTAACGGGCCAATCAATTATGAAGAATGGCATCGCTGGATCGACTGGATGAAGGAAAATAAAATCAGCTGGGTCAGTTGGTCGGTTTCCGATAAGAATGAAACATGTTCGATGTTAAAAACTTCGGCAAGTGATACGGGGAACTGGAAAGAGGGCGATTTGAAAGAATCAGGAATAAAAACCAGGGAGATCCTTAGAAAAATGGCGGGATTAGATTAACAAAATCAACTGGTTCATTCTCCTGTAGTTTTGGTTATAAAACAAAAACATCATGAAAAAGATATTCAGTGTGATCTTTACAGGATTTGTAATTTACATTTCCACTCTTTCATTATCTGCCCAAAAATTTGAAGCAGAAATTGCATCGCTGGTAGGTGGCGCCAAAATTGTTTATGATGATGATGTTTCAGGGGGTGCATATGTTTCACAGGAAGAAGGGCATCTGACCTGGAACCTTACACTTGATGAAGAAGCCTTCTATAACATTTATGTCTATGCGGCTTCGCCTTCAGGGAGAAAGATAAACAACTTTTCTGTTAACAATGCCCAGATTGATTTTACAATTGATCAAAGCAGCCAGTTTAGCAGAAAGCTCGTGGTTAGTACAATGAAGCTATCTGCCGGGAACCATGTGGTCAAAATTTTAAAATCATGGGGCTGGATAAATATTGATTTTATAGAATTTGAAATTGCAGATCCTGCCGACCGGTTTCAAATCAACAAGAACCTTGTTATACCTGATCCGACAGCGAATACTGCAAGGTTGTATCAGTTCCTTTATGATCATTACGGCAAGAAAATCGTATCGGGTGCCATGACCTTAAACAGCATGGATGAAATCAACTGGTTAAAAGCAAATACGGGAAAGGAACCTGCACTGATAGGATTAGACTTTATGCATTGCGGAAGAGGTTATTCATGGTATAATAATGAAGAACCTGTTAACGATGCAAAAAAATACTATGCAAAAAACGGAATCCCGGCATTCTGTTGGCATTGGAGGGATCCTTTACGTACCACCGAAGCTTTTTATACCTCAGATACCAATTTTGACATTTCAAAGATATTTGATACAGGGTCCAATGAGTACAAGGCGATGCTTAAAGATATTGATTACATTTCAGGATTGCTTAAGAAGTTATATGACAGTGATGTTCCGGTTTTATGGAGGCCCCTGCATGAAGCCTCGGGCGGCTGGTTCTGGTGGGGCGCAAAGGGACCTGAACCGTGCAAGGCACTTTACAGGTTGATGTACGACAGGATGGTGAACCATCACGGGCTTAAAAACCTGATATGGGTTTGGACAAGTCAGCAAAACGATTACCCGTGGTACCCTGGTGATGATGTTGTGGATATGATCGGACGGGATATCTATAAGGATGGGGACCACAGTTCGCAGATACTTGAATTCAACAAGCTGAACGATGACTATGGCCGTAAAAAAATGGTTACCCTGAGTGAAACAGGGTCTTTTCCAGATGTTGACAATCTCGTGGCCGATGAAGCTGCCTGGTCATACTTTATGCCCTGGTACGGCCAGTTTGTCCGCGACAGCAAGTACAATTCCCTGGATCTGTGGAAAAAAATGTTTGCCCATGAATATGTACTTACACTGGATGAGATGCCGGACCTCAAAACATACACCACCCCCGAAGGTACCTGGAGAAGTAAATTGTACCCTGAGGACTGGCAACCGGGATTTATGGATGACAGGAATCGTTTCCTGCATGATTTCTCCTATGCCGGTTATTACCAGGGAGAAAAGGAAATACCTTTCATTTCAGAAAATATCATTGATGTGACACTTTCACCTTATGATGCCGATAACACAGGTACAGATGATGTAACTGCAGCCATTCAGCAGGCCCTCGACGATGCCGGACAGTCTGGAGGAGGAGTTGTTTTTCTTCCAGCAGGTATTTACCGGGTGAATCCCGGAAATGAAGCAGCTGCATTAAAAATCAGGTACAGCAACACCATTCTCAGGGGAGCAGGTACAGATTCGACATACATTTATAATGATGCCACCTTCATGAGGCAAAAAAACATCATCCTGATGTCAGGTGAAGCAGCATCATGGTCAACGTCTGCTGGAACTTCTGTAAAACTCAGGTCAGATCTGATGTTCCCCACACAGGTTATTCCGGTTGAGTCTGTAACAGGGTTTAACCCGGGTGATGAGATCATACTTCGTTCGGGTGAAACCAGCGCTTTTATTGAAGAACATGGCATGGCTGGCATCTGGACAGACTGGTCTACAAGGGTAATGTTCCACAGGACCATTGATTCTGTAGATGTGGAAAAAAAACTGATCTACATTGATTCTCCCACCAGGTACTTCATGAAAATGAGGGATAATGCCAGGTTATATCATGCAAAGCAACACATAACGGGATGCGGTATTGAAAATCTGAGCATCGGGAACCGTCAGAATGATAAAAACAAATGGGAAGAAGAAGATTATTCCCTGCAGGTTAACGGAGCATATGAGGTACATGCCTCACATGCTATAAACCTGAAGAACGCATATAACTGTTGGATTAAAAACATCTACACATACAAACCGGAATCAAATTCTGATGACATTCACATATTGTCGAATGGCATTCTGCTTGATCAGTGCCGCGGCATCACCGTTGATTCCTGTTTCTTTCAGAAACCACAATATGAAGGAGGAGGAGGCAATGGGTATATGTTTACACTTCAATCGAATGACTGCCTGATAAAGAACAGCAGGGCAAATCACAGCAGGCATAATTTTGACTTTAAGTTTCCTCACAGCAACGGAAATGTCATCCACAACTGTATAGCAGAAAATTCAAAGTACAGCAGCGATTTCCACATGTACCTCAGCATGGCTAATTTATTTGATGTTACAACAGTTGACCAGGATTACCTTGAATCTGCATTCCGCCCATGGGGAGGTACTGTAATACACGGTTACTCGTCAACACAGTCGGTATTTTACAACACAACAGGCAATGCATATCACCCTGACAGGGATTACATCGTCGAATCGAGGCAATTCCGGCACGGATACATCATTGGCACTTCAGGCCCTGCTTACCGGGTGAAACTCGATCCTGTGGGAGGAACTGCAGGCGGCTACAGCTATGATACTTCTCCGCGTGACTGGTCGGAAGGGATTGGTACAGGCGATCAGCTGGAACCCCGTTCACTTTATCTCGACCAGTTGCAAAAACGGAACAGCCGTTCAGGATTGGCTTCATACGAACTGTCAGTTATCGTAATAGATTCTGTCTCAGGCCAGCCTCTTCAGGGTGTAAGCGTTAAAAATTTTGAAACAGAAGCATTTACAGATGAAACAGGTACAGCTATTTTTAAAAATGTACCCTCCCTTATTTCTTTAAGATTTGAAAAGGAAACCTATCTTGGAATCAGCAACAGGCAAATGACAATGTCCCGCGATACAACCTTACTGTTTAAAATGACAACAGCAGAATACAACGTCAGAATTGTTGCTGTGGATGCAAAGACAAGTACAGGTTTTACCGGGGCAATGGTGACTTTAGGTTCAATGGCAGGTGCAACCAATGAAAACGGAGAAGTTTATTTTAAGATTTTTGGTGGCAACTATGATTACCGGATTGACAAGAATTCATATGAAAATGCTGTCGGCATTTTAAATATTCATTCAGATACGACCTTCCTGTTCCCGTTAAAAAGGACTGCAGCCTTTATAAAGTTCAGATTAAAAGAGGGAGAAACCCCGGTAAATAATGCTTCTGTAGTATTAAATGGTACCCAGGCACAAATTACATCAAGCCTGGGCATGGTAAACTTTAAGGACCTGCCGGTGGGATCAGAATACAGCTTTCGGGTAACGAAGACCGGATACAAGGAGATGTCAGGGTACTTATTACTTGAGCAGGATACCATCGTAGATTTGAAAATGGAACCCGTAACTACATCTGTCCCGACAACTACAGGAAATGAGATCAAAATCTGGCCAAACCCAGTGAGGAATTATTTGCATGTAGAGCTCACAACACCCTTTTCAGGAAATCTAAATATAAAAATTATCGATATGAAAGGCAATGTCCTGCAGGAAGGTGAACCCAGAGAGAATAAATTTATGCTTGATGTAAATGATCTGAGTGCAGGATTATATATTTTTAAATTTATTTTTTCTACTCATTCGTCAGAAAAACTCTTTATTAAAAGTAACGACTGAATATCACAACACCGTCATATTTGCCCCTCTGTCATATTTAACATACTATAATAATTCATTCTTTTAAACATTAAGAGCTGTTATTTGTTGTAAAACTCTTACCTCATTTTTCAAAATTCCAATCCCAACATTATCAGGCATATTTTAACATTTATACCATTTGATGTTCGAAAATTTATATGTATATTACCTATGCAATAATTTTAAAACTTGATGTTATGAAGTTAAAACATTTACTTTTTCTGATGTTTTTGGGCGGTATTCTGAATGCGCAGGAGCCGTACCGATCGCTTGTAATAACTGAGGCCAGAACCAGTGCGCAGCCCGATAATTATTTTGAGCTGACCAATATGGGGGATGAGGCTATCAATTTACAAGAGTTTAAATTTGGCTCAATTCGTCCCTGGGCACCACCTATTTTAGATGTATTTAATGATCCGTGGGTGCCGGAAGCTAACAGGTCTTTCATGTTGCCCGATGTGGTACTTGAGCCGGGAGAATCCTGGGTGATAACCACAGCTTATGATTTTGGTCCGGCGATGTACAACCGGAAAATTGATGGATTTGAAGGGAACCAGAGGGCCAAACAGATTGACATATACGATGTAGCCGATTATCTGGTTCATGTACGGGAACCAAAGAGCGGTGATTTTACCTGGGAGAAAGACAGTGTAACTACCAGTGAAAGGTATGGTGATGCATACCAGTGGGTATTTGAAGCATGGAATGGCCGTGAAGCTTTTTACATTGAACATCATTTTACACCAGGCGACTCAGCTGTAGTTGACCAGGTGGGTGGAGTATTTGATGACGACGGGAATAACTTTGCCGAGGCTTATGATGTAGCAGGTGTTGCCGACGCTACAAACAATTCCAACCTGATCCGTAAATATTCGATCAAAAATGGAAACCTGGATTTTGCCAATGCACGTGGTGTGGGTGACGAAGACTCGGAATGGATCGTAATTCCAAGGCCACCAGGATACAATTCATGGCGTACCACATGGTGGACTGTAGGAAACCATGGAGCCTATGTACTGGATGAAAACACTCTGGAATCAGATGTAATTGATGTCGACTTTGCCGGCAAAACGCTTACAGTGCCATGGGGTATCGGTAGGCTGGATGACATCATGAACTATTTTGAAAGGAAACCCGGCGTTGCATGGAATTATCATTTAAATGATATGCAGTCCGATTCTCTATACCGTGCTGCAAAAACGGGGGATAAACTTACCATATATGTTGCAGGGAATACTGTACAAACAGCCGTTTTTGATATAATAGTGTCTGAGCCAACTGCCGATGCCAATACTGTGATGCCTGTTGCTCACGTTAATATTGGTTCAGCTTTCAGAGGTGGCCCCATTGTCACCAACACGCAGGAAGGAATATTAGGCTGGCCCAGGGTTACCAAACATGACCATGGTACTGACACCATTACAGGAACCTGGCATGGGCTTCCCTATGCACTAAGAACTGATTCTTTGACTAAATACCTCGAAAAACCATCGAATGCCACCTGGGAATTTGTATTTGTTGATGGTGAGGAAAGGCCTGACCTAAAGGATGGTGACATATTAAAAGTGACCTCTGAAAGTGGAATGGTGAAAGAATATCACTTACAGGTTCAAGGTTATGTCCCAAGCCACAATGCTTACCTTTCTGCAATTACATGGCCTGATGTACCTGCTGAATATGAAGCAATATTTTCTGTATTCGGTTGGGAGGGAGATACCATTCCAGGTTTTAATTCAACTACATTTAACTACCGTGTTCAACTTCCTGCTGATTATACAGGCATACCTGCATTGGTTGCAAAAACTGATAATATAAATGCCAAGGTGGAAGTTAAACGGGCCACATCTCTTTCAGGGTCAGTAGAAGACAGGACCATTTCTTTTATGGTTACGGCACAGGATGATAGTGTAAAAAATACCTACAATGTTGAACTCGTTAAGGAAAAAGAACCGGAGAATATTCAGCCATATTCTGATGATCCTTTTATTTCCGAGTATGTATGGTGGGATCAATGGAGTAATGTATTTATGGAAATAGCCAATCCTGGCAACCAGCCTCTTGACCTGAGTGATTACATGTTAGCAAGTGAAGACTGGGCTAATAATCCTGCCACTATGATTGAAGCATATTCCGGAGTGGATGAATGGGAGAATCGCTATGCAAAATATGTACCTGGGTATAAATGGGTGGATGAATCACAATGGGCTGTAAATCCTGGAATTTTGGTGCAAGACCTTAGCGTCAATGCCATTGTTCAGCCTGGCGATGTTTTCGTATTAGGAGCCATTGATACTTACGGTAATTTGCCAGCAGATTACGATTGGCCTGTTTTAAAAGAACTTGACGTTCAATTTTATAACAGGGAAGGCAGGTCAATGAACCCATGGGGTGAATCAATAAGTGAATGGAGTGGTAATCCCATCCGGAAATGGTCAAACGGGAACCTCTATTTATACAAGATTCTGAACGATTCCATAAAACTGGGCTTAAAACCTGCCAATGACCCAAATGATTTTGAATTGATTGATGTATTTGGACAGGGAGATGGTTCAGAATGGGTTATAGGTGGTACTACTGCAGCAATGTTGACAAATTACGTAAGGAAACCTCATATTTTTGAGGGTAATCCAAATTATAAAGGTTCATTCGGCACAAATCCTGACGATTCTGAATGGACCTGGACTAATGATGCATATTGGACTGCACAAAACATTCCATGGCCATATAATATACTTTATATCAATAATGATATAGGGCAACATTTTATGTATGAGCCGACACATTTCAAATCTACTGTTAATTCCAGATACTATAAAGTAAGCCCAGGCTATTCAATGGATGAAGAGATCCTTGGTGTTACCACCGGAACCACTGTTAATACCTTCTTAGGCAATATAGTAAAGGCCGATGAAAACCAGGTACTGACAGTTCAGTCTGGCGAAAATGAGTTGACAAATGATGACATCCTCAGCATGGATGATGTACTTATTGTCATGTCAGCAGACAGCATCAATACTACCCAATACAGGATTGATGTTACTGAAGAAGGACTCAGTTCAAACGCCGTACTTACTTCTACGCTTTATGATATTGAAATTGTAAGCGAGCCAAAAAGTGCTGCACAGGATGAAAATGCAGGAACCGGCATTATATCCGGATTCGATTATGGAACCCAGTTGAGTACCATTTTGAATAACATTACTGTTCCGGAGGGTGCTCATCTCGATGTGATTGATGGAAACGGCGCTTACATTTCATTGAAGGAATTGAACTATGACACAGCTTATGTAGACGTTACCGTAAACTCTGATACCTATTTTGATGTTGTAGCAGAAAACGGGGTAACTAAAATCGTTTACCAGCTGCAACCTAATGCTTCAGAGGAAGATGCTTTCGTTCTTTCAGAGGTTTATAGTGTAAACCAGTCACTTGACCTGATTGAATTTGTACCAAGAGGAACCAGTGTTGGTGCATTTATGGCAAACATTACACCTTCATTTGGTGCAACAGTTATGCTTGTTGATAAAATGGGACATGAAAGAACAGATGGAAACATTTATCAGGATGACAAGCTTGTTGTAACTTCTTCCAACGGTATGGTTACCAGAGTATACCACCTATCCATGCTCCGGACACAGTACATACTTTCAACTACTTATCTGGCATATGTACTTTCTGATACATATAAAGTTGATCAGGTGGGCTACACCGTTGAAAGTCCTGTCGTCAGCATTACTGATTTTTATGCCAATATAACTCCTTCTATGGGGGCCACTGCTGTAGTTGTAGATTCCGCTGGTAATGAAAAAACCGACGGGAACATCGATGAAAGCGACATGCTGAAAGTTACTTCTGCTGATGGGCACATTGAAGTGATGTACGATCTGAACATTGTTGCGGTTTTAAGTAAACTTCCATCAGCCAACCTGATTGAAATCTATCCGAACCCAACGAACGGAAGATTGAATGTAAGGGGTGTTGAAGCAGGTAACCGTATCCAGGTTTATAATTCCAACGGAGCAGTTGTGCGCGACCTGAAGGCTCGAAGCAATATTGAAGTGCTTTCAATTGACGACCAGCCCTCAGGAATGTACCTGATTGTTATCAGCAAGAACAATTCACTGCTTGGCCGTTACAAGGCTATTAAAAAGTAGTTTTTGCTTACTGAATCTTAAAAGAGGCTGTTTTTAACAGCCTCTTTTTTGTGTAACCACCCTAACACAGTAAAACTATGCAATTGTCAGTCCAGGCCACGAACTAATCAATAATATTCATCTATTTCTGAAACTTTTATTCAAAGGAATAGTAGATATACCTGAGATTCTGTTGTGAAAAATGTGTATTTGATGATATCTTTTTTTAACGAAAATAAATTGTCATAAAATGCCAGGTATAAAATTAAAAGCTTTTCTTGATGATAACAATGTCAGATATGTTACCATCAGGCATTCCAGCGCTTATACATCGCAGGAAATAGCATCATCAGCCCATATTTCAGGAAAAGAATTCGCTAAGACAGTGATTGTCAACAAAGGTGAAAAATTAATTATGGCAGTATTGCCTGCATCATACCAGGTAGATTTTGATCAGCTGAAGAGAAGCCTGGGAAACGAAAATGTTACCTTGGCAAGCGAAGCTGAATTTAAGTATCATTTTCCTGATTGTGAAACCGGTGCAATGCCGCCTTTCGGAAACCTTTATGATTTGGAAGTATATGTGGCAGAAACGCTAGCTGAAAATGAAGAAATAGCATTCAATGCGGGCACTCATACTGAGCTGATCAAAATGAACTATGCCGATTTCGAGCGGCTGGTAAAGCCAGGCATACTCAGGTTTTCATGGAAGACTGTTCCACTGCCTGATGATCCTGCTGAACGTTGGGAAAATGATTACTAACGATGAAGGATTTGTTTCCTGTACAGGTTATATGCCATTCAGGATATAAAGCTGATGAGTATCCTAAAGCTTTTTACTGGGATACCATCAGATTCGAAATAGAAGAAATTCTCGACAGGTGGTATCAGGGAGAACGGAATTCTGAAATTAAACATGCCGATTATTACAAAGTGCGGACATCCGACTCCAAAGTATTCATTCTTAGGCATGAAATATTAACCGATACATGGTATCTATGGATTAAAGGTGAGAGACTGGACCTTTAAGTTCTATGAAATTATCCACTTGATTTTGTTTTATCATTTGGTTACCTTAACTGCCATCATTGAACAAAGTTGTTAAATGATTGCTTCATATAGATAAGGATTAAAATTAATTCAATGAACCTGAAGGTTGCTACATTCCTGATACTTCTAATGGCACATCTTTTCGTGGCAGGGCAATCGCCGGATATGTATCCGCCACCTGTTCCCAAGCCAGTGGACATCGATATTTTCAATATAGTGCTGTACATTGTATTACCAATCCTGATCGTTGTTGCTTACTTCGCATACAGAAACTGGCAAAAAAAACAACATAACAGGGAGAAAAAATAAAAGCTGTCCATTTTGGCGGACAGCTTCTCTTTTAGATTCTGCATTTTTATTATATGCAGCCGGTAAACCAGGTGATATATTGAGTGCTTTTACTTGACGATCAATTTCTGCGTATTTCTGCTGTTGTTATTGTGGAATGAGATGAAATATATACCGGGTTTAACATTCGAAAGATCTATCCGCTGCGTTGATTGCGTCAGTCTTTCTGATAAGATGTTCCTGCCCGAAATATCAGATATCATTATTATACCTTCAGCATAATTTGTGGTTACAGTAATAAAACCTTTTGCAGGATTCGGGTAAAATTCTGCCTGAATACCGGCAGTCAATGGTGCACTTGTTGTTGTCAGATCTGAAAGGATCACCTTATCGATCACATGCACCACCCCGTTTTGGGCTTCTATGTCAACGGCTGTAATGTTGCTCTCACGGCCATTTGGATCGGATACAGTAGCTCCGTCTTCAAGGCTGAAAGTAATTTCCTGTCCCAGCAGGGTTTCTGCTGCCAGTCCTTCATTCAGATCAGTTGACATTACCTTGCCGGCAACAACATGCATCTGAAGTACGGCCTCCAGTGTTGCAGCATCGATATCATCCAGTGATGATACACCCAGTTCTTCAAGCAAGGAAGCAAAGGCAGCATTGGTAGGTGCAAATACGGTAAAGGGACCTTCTCCCGACAGTGCTCCCACAAAATCTGTTGTCAGATCTTCACGGGTAAGTGCAGCCACCAGTATGCTGAAATCATCACTGCTTAAGGCTATGTCCACAACAGTGGCCGGACGCATATCCGGCAATAAAACTGCATTAATCACATGCACCACTCCATTTTCCGCCTCAATGTCGGCAGAGGTTACCTGTGCACCATTTATGAATACTCCTTCCTCTGTAATAGTGACTGTAATGTCTTTTTCCAAAAGGGTTTCAATTACCTGCCCATCACTCAAACCGGAACTCATAGCTTTTCCGCTGACAACATGATAGAGCAGGATATTTGTCAATTCACCTGACGGATCTTCCAGCAATGCCTCCAGTGTACCTTCAGGCAGTGCGGCAAAAGCATCATCAGTTGGAGCAAATACAGTAAACGGACCTTCACCCTCAAGGGTTTCAAGTAGTCCGGCAGCAACTACTGCTGCCTCAAGAGTTTCAAGAGAATCATTTGCGGATATGATGCTGGCAACCGTTGTGGCCTTTGCGTGATATCCCATAACCATATAGGTCATTGCAACGAGCATAAAAAGTCGAAATTGTTTCATGATATAAAATATTATTTGTTAAACTTATTTCATGAAACACTAAACACTATAAATTTGTTTCAAAAATTACATATTTATTTAAACAAAAAATATTCTTGTATTCATTTCAACATGAATACAAAAACATTAGGGGTAAAAATAAACTGAATAAAAAAAGAATCTGTAAAGGAAATTTTATTTACGGGATTTAAAATAAAATCGCCAAAGGACTTTTTTCAACTCCCTGGCAATTATCTGGTGGGAAATGATTTCAAGATGACTGTAATGTGGGAGGTCAAGCTGGGCCTGGGTTATTTCACGATCAGTAATATCAACCTGGTACAATACAGAGAGCAATTTATCCTGATTATGAGTGGAAAGGCTTCTAACCTGCCTGACCAATTGTTCAAGCAATTCGTCATATGCATTTAATGTGTCACCGGAAAACGTAATTTCAACTCCAAACATTCCAAAATCTTTCATAATTTGTTCAGCGGTTTCACGGACAATTTCTTCTTTGTCAAAAAACTTGCTTAGATTGCTGTTACTTATTTGTGGCAGTTTCATCAATTTTTCTTAAAATCCGAAAAGTAACAAAATACTGCAGGCAAACTTCCTCCCGGTTTTAATTATTTTTGAACAGTCCATATTAATCATCATTTCCGCAATATAAAAATAATGGTCAACAACAGCAATACTGATAAATCATACAGAACCCTGACCAGGAGGGAAGAAATAATCAACAGCATCACTCACGGGGCAGGAGTCATATTCAGCGTATTCGCCCTGGTAATCCTTTTTATGCATGCAAAAGATAAAGGGAGCATCTGGCACATGGTGAGTTTCATCATCTTTGGTTGTTCAATGTTGTTGCTCTACTTATCATCGACACTTTACCACAGTGCCACCAATCCGGCATTGAAGAAAATATTTGCAAGGTTTGATCATGCAGCTATTTTCTTTCTGATTGCAGGGACGTATACACCCTTCATGCTGACAAGCCTTCGCGGTCCATTAGGATGGTGGCTTTTTGGTGTGATCTGGGGAATGGCAATAACAGGTGCAATTGTCCGCACAATATTTCTTATGAAATTCAGAAAGTTGATGGTAATGATATACCTGCTTATGGGTTGGATGTTTCTTGCTGCTATTGTTCCTGCTTCACGTGTACTTCCAAATGAAAGTCTGATGTTTTTAATTGCAGGAGGAATATCCTATTCAACAGGTGTAATATTCTATATGAGAAGAAAAATGAAGTACAGTCATGGGATCTGGCATCTTTTTGTTCTTGGCGGAAGTGTGTCACATTTCTTTTCTGTTTTTTACAGCCTGAAATAAATGATGATTATAAATAACCTTTTATGCAAAGGAATGGTAAAACCTTCATTATGATTTGTCAACTATCATTTATTATTCCATTTTTGCAAATAAATAGAACTCATTGAAATGAAAAACATATTCTTACTGATCCTTATCCTCTGCTTTACAATAAACAGCTATGCACAACAGGAGTATGTCATTGTGATACATGGAGGTGCCGGAGTAATGTCAAAGCAAAATATGAGCCCGGAACGCCAGGCTGAATATGAGACCAAACTGGAAGAAGCATTGGCTGCTGGAGAAAAGCTTTTAAAAAGTGGAGCCACTGCTGCCGATGCTGTTGCAGAAGCCATCAAGATTATGGAAGATTCCCCCCTGTTCAATGCAGGGAAGGGCGCTGTATTCACAAATGAAGGCAAAAATGAGTTGGATGCTTCTATTATGGATGGAAAAACATTAAATGCAGGAGCGGTAGCCAGGGTAACTGATATTAAAAATCCGATACTGGCAGCAAGAAAGGTTATGGAGAATTCAGAACATGTATTGTTAAGCAGTAAGGGAGCTTCAGATTTTGCCAGAAAACAAGGTCTTGAAATGGTTAAAAACAAATATTTTTTTACTACAGCACGTTTTGAGTCGTTAAAGGAACTGCAGAAAAAAGAAAGAAAACGTACCTCTTCTGATAATACTGGTACTGTAGGATGCGTTGCTTTGGATAAATACGGAAATCTTTGTGCAGGAACATCTACTGGGGGCATGACCAACAAAAAGTATGGCCGGATAGGAGATTCTCCATTAATTGGTGCCGGAAATTATGCCAATAATCAAACATGTGCAGTATCTTGCACGGGTCATGGCGAATTTTTTATCAGGCTTGGTGTGGCAAAAGATATTTCAGCAATGATGGAATACAAAAATGTACCAGTGCAGGATGCATGCAGGGATGCTATTATAAAACTTGAAGAACTTGGAGGAACAGGAGGTGTAATTGCTCTTGACATTAAAGGCAATATAGCTATGGAATTTAATACCGAAGGAATGTTCCGGGGCTTCATAAAATCAACGGGAGAAAAAGAAATTGCCATTTTCTCAAAGGAATAAATTGTTTTACCAGGTATATATCATTCATGAATTTTCTATATCCAACATTTCTTTTTGCTCTTTTTGCTGTAGCAATACCTATCATTATCCATCTGTTTAGTTTCAGAAGGTATAGAACGGTCTACTTCAGCCATGTGGGATTCTTGAAGGATATTAAAAAAGAATCGCAAAAAAAAGCCCGGATAAAACACCTGCTTATGCTGCTTGCCCGCGTTCTTACAATCATTTTTCTTGTATTGGCATTTGCCCAGCCATACATTCCCACTCAAAAAAATGTTGCAACAGGCACCAGCCAGGTAGTGGGCGTATATGTTGATAATTCATTCAGCATGAATGCACTTTCTGAAACCGGGCAGCTCCTTGAGCTTGCACGTAACAAGGCTGCTGAAATCGGACAGTCATACCCTGCCGGTACCCGGTTTATGATATTTACCAATGACCTTGAACCCAGGCACCAGAACTTATTGAACAAGGAGCAATTTATTAGTCAGGTTGTCGATTTAAAACAGTCACCTGCAGTCGTCCCTTTGTCATTCATAAATAACCGGTTTGATCAGCTTATCAGCAAAACTGAATCCGAAGCTCAGGGAACTTTATATTTCATCTCCGATTTTCAGAGATCCATTACCGATGTGAGCAATTTCAGTCAAAATACACATTCTTCTTTTTTTATACCGCTGACTCCAAATCAGTCAAATAATCTCTACATCGATTCATGCTGGGTAGAGGTACCTGCTCACAGTTTGAACCAGGAAGAAAATTTGTTTGTAAGAATCAGGAATACTTCGGACCAGGATTTCCAGAATCTCCCCCTGCAGTTATACTTAAATGACTCCCTCAAATCGATAACAAATTTCTCCATAGGAGCAAATAATGAGATTACATCGACCCTTCGCTATAAAAACGGATCAGCAGGAATACAACTCGGCAAGGTTGAAATTACGGATTATCCGTTTATACATGACAATACCTGGTACTTAAGTTATTTTGTTGAACCCAGGCTGAACGCACTGGCTATTCATAATAATACGCAAGCTTCAATTGAAGGAATGAAATATCTTTCAGCGCTGTTCCAGAACGATGATTATGTTGATCTGGAAGTTGTGAATATTCAAAATTTACAAATTAGCAAACTCACTGAAAGCAACACGATCTTCCTTATTCAGCCTGAGAATTTTTCTACAGGATTTTTAAATGAACTTACATCGGCTGTTGATAATGGAATTTCTGTTGTATTATTTCCTGATATCAGTCAATCCTTTGAAATCAACAATCAGTTCCTTTCAGCATTTGGTGCCGGAACCATTTCAAGTATAGATACCACAACTCAGGAAATTTCAGGTATTGATTTTGATTCACGTTTTTTCGCTAACGTATTTCAGGAAAGAAAAGAAAATGCTTTGCTTCCCAGAATAAGCACCCACCTCAGGTTTTCCGAAAATGTACGTTCCGAGGAAGCTAATTTGCTTTGGTTCCAGAATGGCGATAAAGCACTTTCGTTCCTGCCATTCGGTAACGGAAAAGTCTGGATATTTTCATTTCCATTAAGCAAATCCAACGAAGCTTTTACCCGGGATATACTTTTCGTTCCATCCATTTACAATATTGTGCTTAACAGCCTTCCCGAACAACAGCTGTCGCATACCATCCGCAAGGATCAGTCGGTTCTTCTTCCCCGCATGATCAATACAAACAGGGAAGCATCTTTTGAAATAGAAAACAGGGAATCAGGAAGCAGCTTTATACCTGCAGTCACAGTCCTTAACAGGGGCACAAGGATAAGTTTTGAAGGTACAATCAACCAGGCAGGACATTATCTTGTTAAGCAGGAAAATGAGATCCTGACATCTCTTTCCTTCAACTACAACCGGCAGGAATCAGATCTGAGATACTTTACCGGAGATGAACTAAAAAACCGGATCTCTTCTTTAAACCTAAATGAAATAATAGTCATTGATAATGTATCAGGAAATTTTACGGAAGTATTGCAGGAACTACAAAAAGGTGTTCAATTATGGAAATGGTGTATTGTATTAGCAATATTATTTATTCTTTCTGAAGCAGCCATAGCCCGCTTTTGGCGGCAATGAACCATCAATGGCAGTTTATATCATCTGGCAAAAAAAAATCCTGACTTCATCTCTTTTTCTAAACCTCATGCAATACTTTCTGAACTACTTTCAAAAGTCATTTATAATTCCTGCCTAAATGTGTATAATGCAGAAAATTTAAAAACAAATGATTATGGAACAACTAACATCAAAGGATTACATTGCAAAAGAAGAAAAATACGGCGCACATAATTATCATCCGCTTCCGGTAGTATTGGCAAAAGGTGAGGGTGTATTTGTCTGGGATGTGGAGGGAAACCGGTACTTCGACTTTCTGGCAGCCTATTCTGCCGTAAACCAGGGTCATTGTCACCCAAAAATTGTAAATGCCCTTTGCGAACAATTAAATACACTTGCCCTAACCTCCAGGGCATTTTACAATAATGTTCTCGGAGAATGGGAAGAATATATGTCAAAACTGTTCGGTTATGATAAAATGCTGGCCATGAATTCAGGGGCCGAAGCTGATGAAACTGCACTCAAACTGGTAAGGAAATGGGCTTATAAAGTTAAGGGCATTCCACAAAATGAGGCAAAAATCATAGTCTGCGACGGAAACTTCCATGGAAGAACCATAACAATCATTTCAATGTCTTCCGATCCTGATTCTTATAGCGACTACGGGCCTTATACACCTGGGTTTATCAGCATTCCATACAATGATATAGATCGGCTGGAAAAAGAGCTGAAAGATCCCAATACAGCTGGATTTTTGGTAGAGCCCATACAGGCTGAAGCAGGAGTATTTGTTCCCGGTGACGGGTACCTGAAAAAAGCAGCTGAGCTTTGCAAAAAATATAATGTTCTGTTTATAGCCGATGAAGTGCAGACAGGCCTTGCACGGACTGGAAAAATGCTTGCGTGCGATCATGAAGGTGTTCGCCCCGACATCCTGGTTCTGGGGAAGGCTCTATCAGGAGGAACTTATCCTGTATCCTGCGTGCTTGCCGATGATGACATAATGCTTACAATAAAGCCCGGGGAACATGGAAGTACATATGGAGGAAATCCTGTTGCTGCAAGGGTAGCAATAGCAGCCCTGGATGTTATCAGGGAGGAAAAACTTGCAGAAAATGCCACCCGATTGGGGGAAATCTTCAGGCATGAAATGAAGTCCATTCCATCGAAAATGATCGAATCGGTACGTGGAAAGGGACTTTTGAACGCTGTTTCGATCAGACCCACAAACGGGAAAACAGCCTGGGACGTCTGCCTTGCACTAAAAGAAAATGGACTGATTGCCAAGCCTACTCATCAGCACATCATCAGGTTCACTCCACCGCTTGTAATTACTGAAGAACAACTGATGGAAGCCGTAGGGATCATCAGAAAAACCATCGAGGAATTGGGTGCCTGACGATTAATTCAGAAAATAAAAAAGCTTTAGCCACAAAAAAAGGCTAAAGCTTTTTTATTTCTTCATATTCTCTCCATCATTGGGTCTGAGCAAACCGGTAGGGACCTACCACACGTTTCCGAATGATATCATAATTCCTCTCATAGCTGATAATAGACACTCCTTCATTCATATATCCACCAAACTGCGACTGTTTTTCAAACTTGTAATTCCCCTGGGAAAGGTGAACCTGAAGATAAGGAAGGCAGTCCTGAAAATCTTTGCCATAATTTTTTAAGGCACTTAAAAAATAAAAAGCTACATCATATCCCTGCATCCCATAGTTGCCGGGATCAGTATGAAAATACTGCCTGAATTTCTTTATGAAACGAATGGTTCCCGGATGAGTGTAGTCGGTCCAATAGGGTGCAACATAATGCAACTTAAGGTTGTGAAAAAAATCTTCCTGAATGCTGTTAAACTGCTCATACCTGTTAAATCCAACCAAAGTTACAGGAAACTTCCCTGCAAGATTATTGATATTTGAAAGCACAACACTTAAATCCCCCTCATTCATGGAAGAAACAAATATTACATTTTCCCTGTCACCCTTAAGCACTCTGGAAAGGCCGCCCGGCCCTTCACTTGAAAAATTATAAGAATTAAACTGAAGGCCACGGGGATTGTTCCAAAAACCAGATGGTGAAAGCTTTTCACGAACTATATCCACCACTTTTGCTTCTGGTAGATTTCCCGAATGTGAAGTTCTTATCACTACAAAATTACTGTTATAATATTCGTCCGAAATTAATTCAGCTGTTTTTGTGATCAGAAAGTCACGTGATGGATTTATCTGAAAATAATATGGATTATTTGCCAGATCATTTGACTGGGCAGATAACGGAGATATAATTGGTATACGGTTCTTTGCTGCTATGGCGGCCACTTCCTTCTGAATATTTGGAAAAACAGGCCCTATAATCAGGTCGGTTTCCAGGAATGAAGCAGCATAAATAAATTTACGAACTGTATCAGGATTTTGCTGCGTATCAAAAACGTTCAGCACGATCCGCATTCCTGACTTTTGAAGGGAATCTACAGCAAGTAATACACCTTCATAGAACTTCAGATAATTTTCGCTCTCCCTGAAAAATCCATAGAACATCTCTTCCGGTTCATCCATTTCAACGAGGGTATCACCTTCAAGATAATTATCAGATTCTGTCAGATAACCGGGGACCTCCTTTTTAACTGCTCTTTTGTTAAGCGTATCATTTACATACACGAACAGAGGTAAAAACAAAGCTACCTCATATGTTGTACCTGAAGAAATATTGTTGTTGGGCCTGCAGTTATCAGGAACAATCACCGGAACTTCAATTTCATATAACCTGCCCTGAAATTCGGGCAACTCCAATCTCAATGAATCTTCAGTCATTTGAGGTTCAGTCCTGGTCACCTCTGTTTTTTCTTTACGCGGAATCAGTATTGTTTCACCAACCACAGGATTGCGTTGCTCAAGTTGCGGATTGAACTGCCTGATATCCGGGATTGTTATATCATATTTTGACGCGAGTCCATATAAAGTTTCCCCCGCATTTACGACATGCCGGTTGAATGCTTCTTCATGAACGGGTTCAGCACTTACCATCTCATTGGCAGCAACAGGTATTTTAATGGTTACACCGGCTGGAAAGTTGTTCTGCAGCACAGGATTAAATTTTTTCAGCTGTTCTTCTGTAACATTATATTTCCTTGTCAGCGACCACATTGTTTCCCCCGATACAATGGTATGATCAAAAAAGGATCCGGCAGCAAAAGAAGCAGGATCGCCTGTTTCCTCGATCTTACGGTCTTCACCCTCAGCAGGGACAGGTATCCGGATAAAAACACCTGCAGCCAGTTCCTTTGCACCAGGATTATAAAGCAGTATATCATCTTCAGAAATCCTGTAGCTGCGTGCAATTGATTTTAATGTTTCACCCGGTTGTACCTCATGGGTTACCAGGTTACGGTTAAGTAAAACATTGTCTGCCTGGCCTGCTGAAGATCTGGTAGTTTCAGAATCTTTCCATATGGGTATTCTGATTCTGGTCCCCTTTCTGAACCGGGAAATCTCCGGGTTGTATGCATATATATCCTCAACAGTAATTCCAAATTCACGGGCAATAAAATAAGGTGTTTCAGTTCGGGAACTAATTGTATAAATCTCAAAGGAAACAGGATCTCCTTTAGGCTGTACCGAAGGCTGCTGCCAGTTTACACCTTCCTTATAGGGTATCCGGAGCATCTCCCCTACTTTCAGTCCTTCATTTATTTTTGGATTATGCTCAGTTAATGTATGGCTGTCAGTTTCATATTGCCTGCTTATGGAATAGAGTGTTTCTCCTGTACGAACCTGATGTATGACAAATTTCTGCCCTTGAATTACAACAATTTCATTTTCTTTTAGAAGTTGGGCATCAACACCTGAAGATAAACCTGCAATCAACAGAAGTACAAACACATACTTAATAATTTTCATCTGGAAATTCCATATTAAATTGCTTCAAAAATAACAATTATTGATCATCCCTATGTTCTAAACGGTGATATTTATAATTAATTTTAGTTTCTTAGGAAAACAAAGGAACTGTTTTTGTTCAGTAATTTTTACTTTTGTCGTTTGTTTAACGGCCATTATATTTAACTCATGCAGGAAAAGATATTGATTCTTGATTTTGGTTCACAGTACACTCAGTTAATAGGAAGAAAAATTCGTGAACTAAATGTTTATTGTGAAATACATCCATTTAATCATTTTCCTGAGATTGATGATACGGTAAAGGGCGTAGTTTTATCGGGAAGTCCTTTTTCTGTAAGGGATGCCAATGCTCCCCGCCTGGAACTTAATGGGATCAAAAATAACTTGCCGGTTTTGGGTATATGCTATGGTGCCCAGTATATGGCTCACTTTTTTGGTGGCGAAGTAGCTCCTTCCGATTCCAGGGAATATGGCAGGGCAAAACTTGGTTTCATTGACAGCGACTGTAAGCTCTTCAGAGATATCGATCCTCACACACAGGTCTGGATGTCGCATGGAGACACCATTATCCGGCTTCCCAAAAATTATAAAGTTGTAGCATCAACAGAGGATGTGGATTTTGCAGCTTACAAAGTTGACAATGAACAAACATATGGAATTCAGTTTCATCCTGAAGTTTATCACACCAGCGATGGACAGCAGCTTTTAAAAAATTTTGCAGTAGATATCTGCAGGTGCCAGCAAAACTGGACTCCTGATTCATTCGTTGAAACAACTGTTGCTGAACTTAAGCACAGACTTGGCAATGACAAGGTTGTTCTGGGATTATCAGGTGGTGTTGATTCTTCGGTAACAGGTGTTTTATTGAATGAAGCGATAGGTAGTAATCTTACCTGCATATTTGTCGACAACGGATTGCTGAGAAAAAACGAGTTTGAAAATGTCCTTCACTCTTACAAGGATATGGGCCTTAATGTTATTGGCATAAATGCCCGCCAGAAATTTTGGGATGATTTAAGGGGAATTACGGATCCTGAACAAAAACGGAAAATAATCGGAAGAAACTTTATAGAAGTTTTTGATGCTGAAGCGCATAAAATACCGGGAGTGAAATGGCTGGCACAGGGTACCATTTACCCTGATGTAATAGAATCCGTTTCAGTTAACGGTCCGTCTGCTACCATCAAGTCGCATCACAATGTTGGTGGATTGCCTGATATCATGAAGCTGAAAGTAGTGGAACCACTAAGGTTGCTTTTTAAAGATGAGGTTCGGCGGGTAGGGAAAAGCCTGTCCATAAAGCCTGAATTGCTCGGCCGGCATCCTTTTCCGGGTCCCGGACTGGGAATACGGATACTTGGTGAAATTACTCCCGAGAAGGTGGAAATCCTGCAGGAAGCTGACGATATATTTAATAATGGATTAAAAAACTGGGGTTTGTACGATAAAGTGTGGCAGGCAGGCGTAATTTTGCTTCCTGTTCAGTCGGTAGGAGTAATGGGCGATGAACGTACATATGAAAATACGGTTGCCTTGCGGGCAGTGATGTCGACCGACGGTATGACTGCCGACTGGGTACATTTACCCTATGAATTTCTGGCAAAAATGTCAAATGAAATAATTAACAGGGTTCGGGGCATCAACCGGGTAGTATACGATATCAGTTCCAAACCTCCTGCAACAATTGAATGGGAATAAACGTTCTCACATTTATACATTTAAACAAAATAGAAAAGCTATGGTGAAATATAATATTCTTAAAAAATCCCTTCACACAGTCATTATTTCAATGGCAATTCTAATGACAATCCCCCAGGTGTCAGCCCAGGAAAACGTTCAGAAAAACCAACTTAAATTCGGACGCCTGCTGCGACTTGTTGAAGGATACTATGTTGATTCTGCAAATGTGGATAAATTAACCGAGAAAGCCATTGTCCACCTTTTAGGTGAACTTGACCCGCACTCTGTTTATATATCCAAAGATGAGGTGGATAAAATGAATGAACCCCTGCAGGGAAATTTCGAAGGAATAGGAATTTCATTCAACATTCATAAGGACACCCTGCTGATCACTTCCATCATACCGGGTGGTCCCTCCGAAAAAGTTGGTATCAGGGCAGGTGACCGTATCGTTACTGTTGATGGTAATAATATTGCCGGAACAGGAATCAAAAACAGTGATGTTTTTGACATGCTTCGGGGTGAGAAAGGTACTACCGTTGAAATTACGGTCATGAGACGTTCAGCAGACGAATTGCTTGACTTTACCATTATCCGTGATAAAATTCCGATCTATAGCCTCGATGCGTCCTATATGCTCGACAATGAAACCGGGTTTATCAAACTCAATAAATTTTCAGCAACTACTACCGAAGAATTCACTCAGGCTGTTGAAGAACTCAGGTCTCAGAAAATGAGAAACCTGATTCTTGATTTGCGGGGAAATGGTGGAGGATATCTAAAAACTGCCATTGAAATTGCAGACCATTTTCTGGAAGGGAATAAAATGATTGTTTATACCGATGGAATGAATGATCCCCGCCGCGATTATAAATCAACCTCAAAAGGAATTTTTAAAGAAGGCAACCTGGTCATACTGGTGGATGAATCTTCTGCCTCCGCGAGTGAAATCGTTTCAGGTGCCGTTCAGGATTGGGACCGTGGCCTTATCATCGGTCGCCGGTCATTTGGTAAGGGACTAGTCCAAAAACCATATTTCCTTACCGACGGCTCAATGGTCAGGCTGACCACAGCCCATTATTATACACCCAGTGGCAGAGGAATACAGAAACCTTATAACAACGGCGTGGAAGAATACCGGCGTGAATATATGGACAGGTTCAGCTCGGGACAATTGTTTAGTGTCGACAGTATCATCCTGCCCGATTCCCTAAAATTTAAAACACTTGTTAATGGAAGAAATGTTTATGGAGGGGGTGGTATCATGCCCGATATTTTCGTACCAATGGATACCTCTTCCCACAACCGATACCACAACAGGCTGAGAAGAAATAACATCATTTACAATTTTGTACTGGATTATTTCGATAGCAACCGGAGCAATCTTCAGAAACAATACCCCGATTTCAACCAGTTTGAAAAAAATTTCAGTGTGACCAGTGAAATGATTGAAAAAATTATAGCCCAGGGAGAAAAAGAAGGAATTGAACGTGAAGAGGCAAGTCTTTCATTCACACTTAAAACTATGGAAACTGAAATCAAGGCTTTGATCGCAAGAGATATCTTTACCCGGAATGAATTTTACAAAATTATATTCCAGGATGATGAAGCCATACTGAAAGCCCTCGAGGTAATTGAAAATAAGGAAAGATACAGAAATCTTCTCGTTTCCGCTGATTAGATAAATGGAAACTGAAGTTTTAACCACATGGATGTGGGAAAACAAAATTGAATTAACTGGAGCCCTCCTGGGGCTCCTTTATATTTTATTTTCAATCCGACAACATATCCTGACCTGGCCAACCGGATTGTTTACATCCTTGCTCTATATCGCTGTGTTTTACAGATCAGGCTTCTATGCCGATATGGGGCTGCAGGTTTATTATGCGGGCATCAGTATTTATGGATGGTATTTTTGGCTGAAAGGAGGAAAATCAGCAGAAAATACTTCTGGAGAACAGGTTCCGGTTAAAAGAATGCCCAGAAACAAGATATGGGGAAGTATTTTTGTCACAATTGTTTTATACATTTTCATTCTGGGTATACTTATTTATTTTACAGATTCCACCGTTCCTTACATGGATTCACTCACGACAGCTCTGAGTATAACTGCTACCTGGATGCTTGCAAGAAAAATTATAGAACACTGGCTGATCTGGATTTTTGTTGATATCGTTTCTGCAGGCTTATATGTATTCAAGGAACTTTGGCCAACAGCAGTTCTTTTTGCAGTTTATACTGTAATGGCTGTATTGGGTTATATAGAATGGAAAAAAGATCTATCAGTTGAAAAATAAACAGAAAATAATTGTCATAACAGGTGCTGAATCTACGGGAAAAAGTGCCCTTACAGGCTTCCTTGCCGAATATTACAAGGTACCCTCTATCCCGGAGTTTGCCCGCAGTTATATTGAACATCTTGACAGAAAATATACTTATGAAGATGTGGAGTATATAGCGAGGAAACAGGTTGAACAACTTGAAGAAATGAAAAAGATCCGTTCAGAGTTTTTATTTATCGATACATGGCTTATCATTACAAAAATCTGGTTTGAAGAAGTATACAGACGAGTGCCTGAATGGATCTGTAAACAGATAAAACATACGGCTATAGATCTCTTCCTAATCTGTGATACCGATTTGCCATGGATACCCGACAATGTAAGGGAAAATGGCGGAGAAAGAAGGGACTACCTTCAGAACCGTTATATTGAAGAGATAAAAAACTATGGTTTTAACTTTCATCTGGTAAAGGGGGTAAACCATGAACGATATATGAATGCTCTGGAAGTTCTTGAACAACTTGCCGGGGATAAACCAAAGCACTCTTAACTTGTTTTTCTTCCAAATCAAATCATATAGCTGAAAAGTATACCTTTGTATTTCCATTATAATAGAAAAACAATGACTTCCCACGAATTTGAAGATAAATTATCCGGAACCATCCTTTCGTTAAGTGATCCGAGAACCTACGATGTTGTATGCCATGAACACAGGCTGGGGGAACCCCTTCCGTCAATTGTCAATCTGCAGAGAATAATCGATATGGTAAGGGAAATCCTTTTTCCGGGATATTTTGGCAACACTTCCCTTAGGCCGAATACGATACGCCATTATATGGGGGTATATGTTGATGAATTGTTTGACCTTTTAAACCTGGAAATTCTTGCAGGAATGTGCTTTGAATGCCAGGATGAGCAAGCCGATAAAGTTAAAAAACATACGGTGAAAGCGCGGGAAATTGCCGTTGAATTTATCCAGTACCTGCCCGAAATCAGGAGGAAACTGGTAGCCGACGTAAAGGCAACTTATCTGGGCGACCCGGCAGCAAGAAATATTGGTGAAGTTATATTCTGTTATCCTGCTATACGGGCCATCACTAATTACCGGATGGCTCATAAGCTTCTGGAACTTGGAGTACCTTTAATTCCTCGATTTATAGCAGAAATGGCACACAGCGAAACAGGTATCGACATCCATCCAAGGGCTAAAATAGGTGAAAGTTTTACAATTGATCACGGAACGGGTGTGGTCATTGGATCTACAAGCATTATAGGCAATAATGTAAAAATATACCAGGGGGTTACCCTTGGGGCAAAAAGTTTTCCGCTCGATGAACATGGAAATCCTATTAAGGGCATACCCAGGCATCCTATAGTGGAAGACGATGTAGTCATATATTCAGGGGCTACAATCCTTGGACGGATTACCATCGGCAAAGGGTCGGTTATTGGTGGCAATGTATGGGTGACCCAGGATTTACCACCAAATTCAAAGGTTATCCAGTCGCGCCCAAAAGAAATTACCTTCACCGGAGGACTGGGAATTTAATCACCTAAAATTACTGATTTGGAAAAAATGAATCTGGCTGCCAAAACATTTGCAGGTCTGGAACCTGTTCTGGCAAAAGAAATCGCCGCACTAGGCGGTAACAACATCCGGGAAGGCAGGCGCGTTGTGTTCTATGAAGGAGACCTGGAACTTATTTATAAATCGAACTATTTTCTTCGTACTGCCATCAGGGTGCTGAGGGAAATAGCTGTATTTCAGTTCAGGGACATTGACCAGTTTTACCTTCGCTGCAGGGAAGTGAACTGGCTGAAATATATGGCAATTAACCAGAGCTTTATTATCAGCAGTACCATTTCAAATTCAAAAGAATTCAATAATTCGATGTTTGCTTCACTGAAGGTGAAGGATGCTATTGCTGATCATTTTCGTGAAAAAACAGGAAAAAGGCCAAACGTTGATACCCAAAATCCTGAAATCTTTATTCATGTGCATGTAAACCGTGATACCTGTACCCTGTCGCTTGATAGTTCCGGCGAATCGCTGCACAGGCGGGGATACCGTACCTCACAGGGAAAAGCTCCGCTTAACGAAATTCTGGCTGCAGGAATGATTTTGATCTCAGAATGGGATGGCTCGACCGATTTTGTAGACCCTATGTGTGGTTCGGGAACATTGCCAATCGAAGCAGCCATGATTGCACAAAATATCCCGGCAGGAAGATTCAGGAAAAATTATGCTTTTGAAAACTGGCAGGGGTTCAGTGAGCAACTGCTTGAAAAAGTGAAAGCAGGTCAAAAAATAAAATCCTTTAGCAGGAAGATATATGCTTCCGATATTTCAAGGGAGAATGTGCTGACTGCAGAAATGAATGCAAGAAGGGCAAGAGTTTATTCAAGCATGGAATTCCGCCAGTCCGATATGAAGGATTTAAAGCTGGATACCAGCAATGCAACCATTATGATCAATCCTCCTTACGGAGAAAGGCTTGCCCAGGATAACCTGAATGAATTGTATACCATGATCGGCCAGCAGCTGAAGTACAACTTTGCCGGCAATAAGGCATGGATCCTTACCTCTTCAAAGGAATACCTGAAAAACGTTGGATTGAAGCCCGCAGAAAAACTGACACTTTACAACGGTGCACTGGAATGTTCTTTTACATCCTATCCGTTATTCAGCGGCAAACGCGCTCTACAATAAACAAGGCTTGAAAATTAAGCCTATAAAAAATCTGGAATATAATAAAAGGGGTAATTAGTTGTTGCCCTCTGGTTCATACTGATCTTTTTCACGGGATCCAGGTTTGGTGTCACCACCGCCACGGACTTTCAACATTTCATTTACTGACAATACTTCAAAACCTGTAAAATTCCTCTTCCCGTTGATAGTAGAAAACCTTTTCATCGTAATAAATTTAGTTCGTTAAACTTGAAAAAACACACATTCTTATCTATATATTCTGAAAAAGGGAAAAAGGTAACCCTCAAAATGGAAAAAAAATTAAATTATTTTTAATTTGGCACCATAATTCTAAGCCGAAATGTCAAGGAAATGCTTATTATATCTTGTACTTCTGATAGTTAATCCTCATTTTGTTCATTCCACCAATCAAAATTTTAAAAATGACAGTATAAAGGCAAGGAGTTCTTATTTAAATGGTGTGGCCCTGGCTAGAAATGCAATTTATCAGTCAGCCATCGACAGCTTCAAATATTCACTTTCTATCAGAGAAAAAATTTATGGTAAAAACAGTTATGATGCTGGTGCTGTACATAATGCTTTAGGGATAAATTATAAAAACATAGGAAACCAGCAGAAATCAATAGAACATTATTTACTAGCCGAAAAAGCTTATCTAAATAGTCCTGGCTCAAACCTCTTAGCAATAACTCGTCTATATAATAACATTGGCATTTTATACACATTAAGAATGAATTTTGTAACAGCTTTGGAATATTTCCAAAGGGCATTAAACATTCATCAATCACTGGAAGAACTAAATAAAGAGGAAATAGCCGAAATCTATTACAGTATTGCTGATCTTTATTATAAGCAAAACAATTATCAAAAAGTAATAGAACTGACAGATCAAAATTTACCCGATGCTTATGAGGATACCAAACTACTTTTTTTAAGTCTAAAAGCTGCCTCCCTGAAAGAACTTCATCAAAATGATGAAGCATTGAAAGCATTCAGAGTTCTTATCAATCACACTATAAGTTATTTTTCAGAAAATGATATTAACGTGGTTTTCGAGTACCTGAATTTTATAAATTTTCTAATTTCCATTGAAAATTTTAGCGAAGCCAGAGTTCTTTTAGAAAAATCAAGTGAAATACTAAAAATAAATAACCTTTTTAAAGGGCCTATCGTTGGGCAATACTATAAAGCCAGAGGAACATATTATGAATTTCTAAATATTGAATCTAGCGATATCAGTAGATTCAGAAAACAAAAATCTGCCAGCCTGCATGAAGCTATAAAATACTACACTCTTGGTTTAGCTGCACTTGGTATGGATTCAGAAATTCGGCTTAATTCAGCAGCTTCTGCTGAAAACACCCTGTCCCTCACCCAAAGCCTTTCCCTCCTGAAAGCCATTGCGGATGCATACAATAAGATTTCTGACATTTACCCGGATGAACAGCAGGGTACAGGCAAAGAAGCCTTAAACAAAGCCCTGGAGCATTACAACATCACTGCCCAGTTAATTCAGCAGGCACGAAAATCGATGTTCTCCGATGAAGACAAGATCCTTCTCGCTGAACTGGAGGAGGCTACTTTCCTGAAAATGATTGAAACGTCCTATAAGGCCTACAGGATGGCCCCAAACCAACAGCTCCTTGATTTTGCCTTTACCAATGCAGAAAGGATGAAAGCAAGTTCAGTGTTCGACAGGCTGTCAGACCAGTTTGCAAAGGAAAACAGCCTGATTCCCGACAGCCTGACAGAACTGGAAAGAACCCTGAACTACAACATTACCAGCCAGAACGAAAAAATGTTCGGGCTGAAACATGCACAGGCTCCCGACAGTGCTGAAATCCATTTTACAGATTCCATCATTTTCCAGCTTAAAAAACAAAAAGACGAACTTACGCGCTATCTTGAAACCAACTACAGGGACTATTACGAGATGAAATATGCAAATACTTTGGTATCGGCCGCAGAAGTTCAGAAAAAACTGAGAAACAATGAGGTACTCATTGAATATGTGCTGAATGAAACGGTTCCTGTTCCTGAAGTGTATGCATTCTTCTTCTCAGGTGAAACAACAGGCTTCCATAAACTTGAGGCTGATTCTGCATTTATTTCACATCTGGAAGATGCGTTCAGGTTTGTATCTAACCCTGCATATCTGTTTACCCGGAATGAAGATTCCAAATCGTTTTGCATTTCTGCAAACTATCTCTACGAGGTATTGCTTAAGCCGTTTGCAGAAGAAATAAAATATAAGAAAATTACAATCATTCCGGATGGCAAGCTGAGTTATCTTCCATTCGATGCATTGCTGACCGAAATGCCCGATACAACAGGAATGATACAGTTCCACACATTACCTTACCTGATCAGGAACAATACTGTAAATTATTCTTATTCAGCAAATTTACTGTTGAACTTCAAAAAAGAAAACCGGAAAGCCAGAAATAAGCTGCTTGCATTTGCTCCTGAATACAATACTGACACCATTCATTTCAGTAACGAAAGTCTGGTCCTCATTCCCTTACCCGGTGTTCAAAGGGAAATAGAACTCATTGCAAAAGAGGTTAAAACAAGCCTTTTCAGCGGATTGCAGGCAACAGAAAAAAACTTCAGGGAAAACAGCAGGCATCACGATATCCTGCATCTGGCCATGCATGCATTCATAAATGATTCCATGCCTGCCTTCTCAAGATTTGCCTTTACTCAAGGCCAGGATACGCTTATTGACAATGATGGATGGCTCAACACAGCCGATATATACAATCTGGAGCTAAACTCGCGTCTGACTGTCCTGAGTGCATGTAACACAGGAAGCGGTCACCTGAGAAAGGGCGAAGGAGTAATGAGCCTTGCAAGAGGTTTTCTTTATGCAGGATGCCCTTCCATAGTGATGACATTATGGGAAGTGGAAGACAATGCCGGCACAGAAATTATGCATTCATTTTACCAGGTCCTCAAAAAGGGAAGAAATACCGACGATGCATTGCGCCAGGCAAAATTAAAATATCTTGAGAATGCCAATCCCCGGATGGCTCATCCCCATTACTGGCTGAGCTATGTAAATATTGGAAGTACAGAACCTCTTTTCAGAAGTTATGATTTTTACTTCTTTGGATTTTTAATCCTTGCTCTGGCAGCTGTAACTGCAGACCAGTTCATCAGAATGAAAAGGAACGGGCGTACCAAAAATTAATAGATTAAGAATGTGTGGCTTTCAGTTACGACCTTATTTATTCATTTCACAAAAAACGTTTTACCTGTTTAGAATGTGTGGTTTTTCAAATGAAACGTTTTCGATGAGAGGTTGCAGAATGTCAGAGAACTTCAGAAGGTGTAAATCAAGTTTAAAGAACTAAAAAGAATGTGTAAATCAAGTTTGACGAACTAATAAGAATGTGTTTTTCAAATTTAACCAACCGATTTATTTGAATGTATATTTTGATTTTCTAAGAACTACCCTTGCATCGCTGGCAAAATATCCTTTTCTGTTGATAATAGCCGTAAGCTGCGTTCTTGCTTCTTCTGTTTTTCCAAGTTTAAAGTAGCACAACGCCCTGAACCATTCAGCTTCTTCAACGAATATATTGTCACCATGACTGATTACGCCAGTATATTCAGGAATTGCTTCTTCATATTTTTCCAGATTTTGTAAAGTTGAAGCTTTATAAAACTGAAAAACGAATTTTTCATCCTTATCATTGATGGCCTTGTCATACAGCACAAGCGCCTTATCGTAATCCCCGTTTACAAAATAGCTGTTTGCTTCCTGGAGAATTCCCATCCCGGAAGAAACCGACCTCTGAGGCGCCCACTGGGGTGCCTGGAAGTAGTCGTCGACTGTATTGAAGAAATTCATGTTTCTTCCCATGAAGCCTGCCAATGTCACCAGAATCACCGCAACTGCCACACCTGCCCTCCACCAATGTGATTGGGTGATGCGTGTTGTTTCAGGAATCAACGATCTTATTTCCTTGCTCTCCGAGGCCTGTTTTGCCTGGATGAGGCTTTCACGCAGAGAAAAAATATCCTTTTCGCCAATGGCCGTATCCACATTTTCCCTAAGGGCTACCTCAGCCCTCAATCCTGAATTTTCATTCAGTTCGTCAATAAACAGTTTCAACGCTTCACCTTCAAGCTCACCGTTAACGTAATCTTCAATCTGTTCCTCTGTAACATCCCATGAAGTTTCAGAGCCGGTTAAACGTGCCAGTTCATCTCTCAGGTTCATTATGTCAAGCTCAAGAACAGCCTGTTCCATTTCACGGTGAAGCTGTACCTCGCGCTGAAGGACACTGTTTACTGCCAGTTCCTGTTCAAATCTTTCACGCTCCTGCAACGATAATTCACCGTTAAGGTACTGTTCAATTTCTTCAGAAGGACAAAGCTGTTCATGCACAGATGCAGCTACCTTTGATAAAGTATCGCGAAAACTGAGTATGTCTTTTTCAAGAATGGCCTCTTCCAGTCCATCAAGATGAATATCCTGATCTTCAAATTCATCGGTCAGAATATCATCATCGATTTCAATCATTTCCTGCTCACGGAAAAACTCATGTATATTTTCATTGGAAACCAGTTCATGCTGGTAAACATGTGCTTTGGGCAGTGAATCATAAACTTTAAGTAATTCTTCTGGGGGAAGTGTACCGGAGAGTTCTGAGATATTTTCAAAACCATCCAGAAGTTCAAAAGAAGTTTCCCGGGCAGCGGTTTGTTGTGCAACCGCAGATAGCTTTTCCCGTAAGTTTAGAACGTCTTTTTCAGTAAGTGCAGACTGGAGTTCTTTTTCGAATTCTATTTCATCCCTTAAATCGCTGTTGCGGATCAGTTCAGCTTCAAATTCTACTTTTTCAGACTGAGATAAATTGTTCAGACAATAATCTTCAATCAATTCGCGGAGTTTTGTATTAGGTATCATCTTCAAGTATTTTTTTAAATTCTGTATCCTGCTTAATTCTGCTAATCAGAAGTTCCTTGCATTTGAATTTCCTTTTCTTCGCGTATTTCTCGCCCTTGTACCCCATAATACGCGCGATTTCTGTCAACGGAACCTTCTCAAAAAACATCTGCAATAATTTCTGACAATCAGTACTCAGGGTTTTAAAGTGTTTCTGATACAAACCATACTTTTCATTCTTCTCAACCAATTCAACAAGGCTGTCATCATAAACGTCTTCCTGGAAAGGCAGTGTATCATTTAACTTTTCCTGCTCTATCCTCCGGTGCTCAAGCTGTTTAAGCCATAAATACCGGCATACGGAAAAAAGATATCCCTGGAAAGAACTTGACTCAAAAACCAAATCATTTTCTTTGAGCTTACGGTAGATGACTATTATTGCTTCCTGAAAGATGTCGTTCGCATCATCTTCATTGCCACTATTCTTTTTGATGAACAAGTTAACTTTGTAATAAAACTGTTTATAGATGTATTGCAAAATTAAATTGTCATGTCTTAGAATCCCTTTCAGGATCTGGTCATCACTAAAATTTTTCATATTCGTCCTATATATAATCCGTTAAAAGTAGAAAAGGTAACCCTCTTTTTTAAAAAAAATATAAAAATATTTTGAACAGAAACGCAAAATGTCTTAAATACAAATACTTGCAACAAAATAAATAAAAAAATAAATAAAAGTTAAAAAAGACTCTGCTTTTTTAACTTTTATACAATTCCAGTCAAAAAAATCTTTTGTTTTTTGCTGCCAAACTGTCGGGAAACTACTTAAATAGTGACAATATAACCAAAATCAACATTTTTTCTGTTTTTAGGGGTAACCTTTTCCGCTTTTACCGGATTTAATAATAGAAGGTGCTTTTCCTTTCAACCATTAAATCAGGAAAAACTATTAAAGGGGTATTTTATAACCCCTTTTTTTTTTACATTCTATCGGGAACTTCAATTCCTAGTAGGCTCATCCCTTCCCTGATGATTTTACCCACAACTGCAGTTATCAGTAACCTCAGATCACGCCTGATTTCATCCCCCTCGCCAAGTATTGGATGATCGTGGTAAAACTGGTTATATTCCTTTCCCAATTCATAGCAATAATTTGCGATCATAGCCGGACTGTAACCGGTACCTGCCTCGGTAACCACAGCCGGAAACATGGCAATTCTTTTGATCAGTTCCTTTTCTTTGACCGACACTTCTCCAGGTATAACATTAATGCCACCCCTGAAGCTGATATCCTTTATCTCTGCCTTTCTGAAGATCGATCTGATACGTGCATAGGTATATTGAATAAAAGGGCCTGTATGCCCGTTAAAATCGATTGACTCCTGCGGGTTAAATAACATGTTCTTTTTAGGATCAACCTTCAGGATGAAATATTTCAGGGCACCCATTGCAATCATTTCATATGTTTTTTCAGCCTCTTCGGCAGAAAGTGTATCGAGTTTACCCAGTTCCTGTGCCATATTCCTGGCCACTTGTACCATCCCCTCCATCAGGTCGTCGGCATCTACCACCGTACCTTCCCTCGACTTCATTTTCCCTTCCGGCAGTTCAACCATGCCATATGAAAAATGATGAAGGCTTTTTCCAAAGCGAAAACCAAGTTTATCAAGTAAAACCGACAGTACCTGGAAATGGTAAATCTGTTCATTGCCCACAACATATACCATTTTATCAACAGGAAAATCCACAAACCTCATTTTCGCGGTTCCAATATCCTGGGTAATATAAACCGAAGTCCCGTCACTTCGCAGCAGGAGCTTCTGGTCGAGACCATCGCTGCTTAAATCAGCCCACACAGAACCATCCTCTTTCCTGTAGAATACCCCTTCCTTTATCCCCCTTAATACTTCATCCTTTCCAACCAGGTATGTTTCCGATTCGTAATATATTTTATCAAAATCAACTCCCAGTTTCTTATATGTTTCATCAAAACCTTTATAAACCCAACTGTTCATCATCTCCCATAAATCTACCACTTCCCGGTCGCCTGCCTCCCATTTAAGCAATAATTCCCTTGCTTCAACAATTGAAGGAGCCTGCTCAGCAGCTTCCTTTTCCGGCAATCCCTTTTCTGTAAGTTCGGTTATTTCTTTTTTATACTGCCTGTTGAATTCAACATACAGTTCACCTACCAGGTGATCACCCTTTTTTCCTGTATTTTCAGGTGTCTGGCCGTTGCCCCATTTCTGCCAGGCAAGCATCGATTTGCATATATGTATGCCCCTGTCGTTGACAATATTGGTTTTTATTACCTTATAGCCATTGGCTTTTAGAATTTCAGCAATGGAGTAGCCCAGCAGGTTATTACGAATATGTCCCAGATGTAAAGGCTTATTGGTATTGGGCGAAGAATATTCTACCATCACAAGTTCTGCATCCTCTTCCACTTTTTTCCTGCCGTAATTCTGATCGTTCCAGGCTTCCTGCAGTTGGCTGATCCAATAGATGTCACTGACTTCAATGTTCAAAAAACCTTTGACCACATTATATGATTTTACATCAGGAACCTCCGACAAAAGGTACTCCCCTATTTCCGTTGCTGTGGCTTCGGGACCTTTCTTTGAAATTTTTAAAAAAGGAAAAACGACAAGCGTGATATCTCCTGCAAATTCCTTCCTCGTATTTTGCAACTGGATAGAACCTGCCGGTGGCTCGTACTGGTATAATCTGTTTAGAGCGCCTGAAACAGCCGAAAAAATTAAATTTTCAATTTTCATAATACATCATCAAAAAATAGTAATCAATCAACAGGTATATGAACAGGAAAAGTCTGTTATCTAAATTGGGGAAATCAGATTTCTCCAGAGATTCAAAACGGGGCAAAGATAGTATTTTAGGTTTTCCGCAAGGACGAATACAAGCTGTTACTGAAGTTTATGGACCATAAATTAAAAAAAAAGCCCTGCACGTAGGCAAGGCTTTTTTTTTATACAATATTTACAGGACTATTTTCTAATTCTGGCATTCTCAAATTCAACACGGCGGTTCAATCTCCTGTTCTGAATTGTATTGTTCGGAACAGCAGGTTTTTCTTCACCATAGTAATTAGAGCCTACATATGCATTGCTGATACCTTTTGAAAGCAGATACTTCACAACGGCCTGTGCCCTTCTTTCAGAAAGTCCCAGGTTGTATGCATTGGTTCCAATATTATCGGCATGGCCGCCAACAACGATATCAAACTCCTTGCTTCCGCTTAAGGTATTGATCAGTTCATCAAGCTGCTGACGTGCTTCAGGTTTAAGGTCTGCCTTATCGAAATCAAAAAGAATATTTGATATGTCAAGTTCTACCCAGTCCGGGCACCCCTGGTTTGAAGCAGGTCCGGCTTCATTCGGGCATTTGTCTTCGCAGTCGATTACACCGTCGCCATCTGAATCCAGCGGACATCCAAACTGGTCAACCGGGCAGCCTCTTGGTGTATTCGGACACTTATCCTGTGGATCCGGAACGCCGTCTTCATCTGTATCCGGACAGCCTTTAAATTTTGCCAGACCGGGTGTATCCGGACACTCATCATCTTTGTCTGCAATACCGTCACCATCACGGTCTGGGCAGCCTTTTAATTTAGGATCACCCGCTTCATCCGGACATTCGTCCTGGTAATCCGGAACGCCGTCACCATCACGGTCAACCGGGCAGCCAAATTCATCAACCTGAACTCCGGGAGGAGTATTCGGACATTTGTCTTTCCTGTCTGGAACGCCGTCGCCATCTGAATCCTTACCGGCACCAAATGCAAATTCAATAATTCCTGATAGTTTCAGGAAATTGTCATTAACCGGAGTTAGTGCATTATTTACAAACCTTTCACTTTCTATTCCGTGGATATAACCCAATTCAAGATATAATGAAGTATTTGGGCTGATTGGGAATTTTGATCCTAAACCACCTTTAAAATTAACTCCTTCAGTATTATTGTCCATCATATACCCTACACCTCCGTAAAGATAAGGCTGAACAGCACTTGTAACTGACATCATCTGTCCATTGAAAAACTTCAACCGAAGGTTCAGCGATGGATTTACAAAATCAAATCCTTCACCTTTTAAACCGGCTTCAGTTTTAAGCTGTAGATCGAAGGTCGGACTTAAAAAACGGCTCAGGTAAAATTCACCCAAAAGGCCCAGATTTTCTGTTTCCAAATTGTAATAACCTCCGGGACCTAATCCTAGAGCCCATTTTTTTTCAGCGTTTTGAGCAAAAACGCTTCCCACTATCAGAATGGAAAGAAAAATTGTCGTTAATTTTTTCATAATTCTCAATTTTTTTAGATTTTTATCGGCAATAAATAATTATTCTCTTTACCGTTTAAAACGCTGCTAATAGATATAAATTCAAGTTAACATCATTTTCGTTAACAAAAATATACATTTCTTTATAAAATCATAAAAAAAAAGAAATTTTGTTTGCCATAATTGATATAGAAACAACCGGAAACAACCATAAATATGGCCAAATCACTGAAATTGCCATTTACCAGCACAATGGATTTGAATTAACAGGTTCATTTTCCTCCCTGGTGAAGCCAGAAACAGATATTCCTTATTTTATTACAAAACTAACCGGAATCTCAAATGAAATGGTAAAAACTGCACCCCGGTTTTATGAGATAGCCAAAAAGGTGGTAGAAATGACAGCAGGCAGAACATTCGTTGCACATAATGTTTTATTCGACTATCGTTTCATTCAGGAAGAATACAACCGTCTTGGATATGATTACATCCGTAAAACATTATGCACGGTAAAACTAGCACGAAAACTGCTCCCCGGGCACAAATCCTACTCCCTTGGAAAAATCTGCAATGAAATAGGTATTGAAATCAATGGCAGGCACCGTGCTGCAGGCGATGCACTTGCCACTGTAAAACTCTTCGAAATTCTGATGAAGGCAAATGAGCAAAAAAACAAGATGGATGCTTTAAATCAGATCATCCTGTTCTGAAGCTTCCTCATCCTTCGGCTGATCCTGTACCTGTTCTTCCTCTGTGCCTTTTTCTTCTTCCTCTTCAGTAAAATCAAGAAGTTCCTTTTCACAAAGAATATTGTACCACAAGATCACTTTTCTTATATCCGACACATAAACCCTGTCTTTATCATATTCTGGAAGCACTTCTGCAAAATAGGCCTTCAACTGGTCATTTGTTGATTTATGACTGATGGCTTCACCACCCTCTTCCTTTTCAGCAATCGACTTAAAAACGTCCCTGAGAGGTACATCGGCAGTGTCGGTATAAATTGCAATATCCTCAAGCGCAGAAACTTTTGACGATGAGTAAACCGGCATCCTTTTCCCTGAATCAAGCGACTCCACAATAATGTGATTCTTCGACTCCGCTACGTGCTTAAACAAACCCTGATGCCCTGAAATGGCTAATATTCCTTTTAACATGTTCTTTTTTTTGCGAATATACAACTTTTGAAAACCTGAATAAAGAAGTTGGACTAAAAGTTCAAATCATAACTGATTCCCCCTTTGATCCATCTTCCCGGTTGTACTACGTTTCCAAGATCATAATATTCATTGTTTAATAAATTTGATACACTGACATATGTTTGAAGATGCTTTATTTTATATGATGCTTTTAGATCAGCCATCCAAAAAGGCTTATACGGTGTTTCAACTGCATAGCTTCCGTGTTCATACAGGCTGAAACTCCCGTTCCTGTCCTGGTAGATCATCTTTAAATCGACTGTAAGGTTTCTAAATAGACTTTTGTTTACCGATAAAACCAGTTTGTGACGAAGATTATCGAGCACATAATATGAAACAAAATTGCTTTCTGTTTTATTCTGCCGGTTATAAAAATATGAAACCTGGATTCTGTCGGGCAGGCTCCTGTGTAACTGAACAGCCGGAAACCAGTTCATATTAAACTCTGTGCCTGCACTGGTAATTTCAGTGTGGTTCATGGGGCGCCATTTCTCGTCCCCTTCCGCTTTTACCCAGTCGATAAGGTTTGTTCCCTTTCGCTGATAATAAATCATCATTCCCGAAAAATGTGGGGTTGCCCATTTAATGCCACCCTCACCCGATATGGATTTTTCAGGTTCAAGATCTGAATTCCCGACATTCACCGGCCCCACATAATACAAATCTGTAAAGGTGGGCATGCGCATTGAACTGTTAACGGAGGCAACAAGTTTTACTGCAGGGGAAAGATTGTAACTGATATCGATACCGGGAAAGAAATTCATACCACCCTGGTGATCTGATATGTGATTTCCCATCATCCCGGCAGTTAAAAAGAAATGATTATACTGGATTACATGCTCAAAAAAAAGTGAAAGGAGCCTCCGGTTTTTAGAATGGGTATAAAAGCCATCTTTGTTTTTGATCTCTACAGGTTCTTCAAGTGGTTCCCCAAGTACATTGCTAATAATATGCTCTGAACGGTATGAAGCACCAAATGAGGACTTTCCTGCACCCCACAGAAACCAGGAATTCAGGTTGGTTCCCCACACCCCGGTACGGTGATAATTGTGTCCACTGTACCATGCAGCAGGATTATCCCTGAAAAGTTGAAATTCATCGGTATGTTGCCGCCAGTATATGGCAGGTGTAAGGTTCAGTTTTGATGCAGAAGAAAATTTGATGGATGAAAAAATGGTCTGTACCTGTTCATACTGGTTTGGATAAACCGGCGTATAGAAACTATTGGCGCCAAACCCTTTCCCTGAAATTCCACCCTGCATTTGCAATTTCCCGGCATCCATACCCGCTTCACCTGAATAAAACATGCCCCGGGAAACGAAATCAGTATTTGAAGTATAACCATCGGAACTGCTGCGACTGCCAGCCACCATATGCCCCATCTTGCCTGTGATGAAACTGCCTGCAATATCTGTATTTAAAAATCCGAAGCTGCCGGCACCTATATGTGCTGACACAGAATTTTCGCCCGGTTGTTTTGTAATGATATTAACAGCACCCGAAAAGGCATTGGGTCCGTACGCACGGGCAGCCGGTCCTTCAAGAATTTCTATTCTTTCAATTTGTGCAAGACTAACGGGAAGATTCAGATTATGGTGACCTGTTTGGGGATCCGTGATATTAATGCCATTCAGAAGGATCATTGTCTGATCAAAACTGCCGCCGCGGATGCTGATGTCAGCCTGTACGCCTTCAGCACCTCTCTGCCGGATGTCTATTCCTGCCACGTATTCAAGCAGGTCCTGGACATTTCCGGCCGGTGCCCGCTCAATTTCAGCCCGGTCTATAACCGTAACTACACGGGCAATCCGGGAATAAAGTAGCGGTACCCTTGATGCCGAAACTTCAACTTCTTCCAGATCTACCTGCATCCTTACTCCTGTGGTGTCGGGTTCAGAAGAAACACAAACAACCGGCACTGATACCAGGTAAGCAACAGATAAAACTGAAATTTTCAGAAGTTTGCCAAGAACTGAAAAAAGAGAATAACGTTTCCTTCCCCACTTCCTGAATATCAGCAATTCGTGATTCCTTAAACTGGCTGTCAAATGATGCATATTGTATAAATGAAATGCAAATATAAACCAATCATCCTTTTCTTTTGCAGCGATCGTTAACAGTTCACAAATGAATAACATTCAGGTAAGACATGAACCGAACAACAGGAGGAAGAAGCTTCACATGGGGAAATTGAGGACAAAAGTGTGTATTTAATACCACAACTAATGGTCATTTTGTTGTAGTTCCACACCTAAGGATCAAACACAGGGTGTTCACTTTAAACACTTTACATAAAGCATAAAATTTTCGGCACAGATTTATAATAAGACTATCCCTGTTCGGCTATAACTATCATTTAATAATTAGGAACATAAATCCAATTTATCAGCGATAGAAAAATACGAACAACAAAAGAGTTTTAAATCTTTAAAATGTGAATAAGGAACGATATTTTTGCTGAAAAACGTAATAATAACAAATTCAAATAAAAAGCGCCATGACTCAGATTCAATTTAACAACGCACTTCTCAGTTTAAAAGACAAACTGCATTACTATGCTTTAAGTTTAACTTCCGATTCGGAAAGGGCCGACGACCTCCTGCAGGAGACCATGCTGAAAGCCCTGACTTATCGTGATAAATTCACGCAGAACACGAACTTTAAAGCCTGGATCTACACGATCATGAAAAACACGTTTATCAATGACTACAGAAGGAACGTTAAAACACGCAACACGTTTGATGATTCTAACAATGATTTCCACTTGTTGTTCTCCAGGGATAAAGTTTATCCTGCACCCGATTCATTTTACAGTACCCAGGAGATTCACCAGAGCATCGAATCTTTGGAAGATGAATACAGAATCCCGTTCACCATGTTTCTTGATGGTTACAAGTACAAGGAAATTGCAGAAGAGTTAAATTTACCTCTTGGAACAGTTAAAAGCCGGATTTTCTTTACCCGGAAAAAACTGGAAAAATCTTTAAGCGAATATTCAAACAATTAATGCTTGATTATCCGTTTTAAAAAAGAGGCATCAAAATGACGCCTCTTTTTTATTGCCCGAATGTGACACTTATTTATTGAACGAACTTCATCATGCTTTAGGTGGCCATAATCATGTGCAGTGAAGGTTAAATATAAAGCGTAAGTTGTAACCATCTCCAGACCAAACTCAGTGTAAATTCAATACAAATTCAGTGTAAATTCAATATAAATTCGATAATAATTGACTTTACATTGAATTAAAAGTGAATTTATATGGAGTTTAACCTGGAGGAAATCATTGAAATTCATGATGTACGAACTATATTTTAAAGGGAATTGTTATTAAATTGCCGGTAGAAAAAAGGATTAAGAAAATGAATAAAACAGTTGCAGTCCATCTTGCGGATGGTTTTGAGGAAATTGAAGCAGTGTGCATCATTGATGTTTTGCGCAGAGCCAGTATTGATACACAGATTGTCTCAGTAACAGGAAACGAAGAGGTAACCGGGTCACATAATATAACAATCAAAGCCGACATTCTCCTGGAAGATATCGATTTTGACAACGTAGAGATGATTGTACTCCCTGGTGGGATGCCCGGGGCAAAGAATCTTAAGAAGCATGAAAAACTTGGACAACATATTCTGCGATTTCACCAGCAGGGTAAGCATCTTGCAGCCATTTGTGCAGCTCCAATTGTATTTGGGTCCCTTGGTATATTAAACAACAGGAAAGCCACCTGTTATCCCGGATATGAAGATCAGCTTGCCGGTGCAAATGTTACAGGAGCAGCTGTTGAAATTTCCGAAAATATCATAACAGGAAAAGGTGCAGGCGTTGCTATCCAGTTTGCACTAAAAATTGTAGAAGTACTGGAGAGTAAAGAACTGGCAGATGAGATTGCAGGAAAAATGATAGCGGAGACTTGAACAGCGCTTTCATTATAAAGAAAATGTATTTGCCACATTATAAAAAAACCGCATCTTTTACAAAATGCGGTTTTTTTTGAAAGTTTTAATTTCTATCGGAATTTACTTGCTATCCAGTTCCTGGCATTCACAAATGCCATAATCCATGGAGCAACATCTTCCATTTTCCTTTCGGCAGGATAATAAGCCCATTGCCAGGGGGCAAATGATCTTTCAAGGTGAGGCATAATGGCAAGGTGGCGTCCGTCGTCAGAACAAATGGCTGCAGTAGCATAATGAGATCCATTTGGATTGGCAGGATAATAATCATTGCTGTACTTCACAGGGATGTGGTATTCCGTTTCATTGTACGGAAGGTTGAATTTCCCTTCGCCATGAGCGATCCAGATTCCCAGCTTCATTCCCGCCATATTTTCAAGCATAACTGAATGATTTTCCAGGATGTCAACATTTACAAATGCAGACTCAAATTTATTGGATTCATTATGGAGCATCTGGGGCTTAATGTCATGTTCCGGATAAACCAGACCCAGTTCAACCATTAACTGGCAGCCATTGCATACACCCAGACTAAGGGTATCGGAGCGGCTGTAGAAATTGTCGAGTGCGATCCGTGCCTTTTCATTGTATTTAAAGGCACCGGCCCATCCTTTGGCTGATCCCAGCACATCGGAATTAGAGAAACCTCCCACAAAAACGATCAGGTTTAGATCCTCAAGAGTTTCCCGGCCTGCTATGAGGTCAGTCATGTGAACATCTCTGACATCCATCCCCGACAGGTAAAGTGCGTATGCCATTTCACGGTCACCATTCACACCTTTCTCGCGAATGATGGCAGCTTTGATGCCTGAAGGCTCCCTGCGGTTTAAACAGATTCCATAATCAGCAGCCTTTCCGCTGAAATCATTGAAGCTGAACTGGTATTCGTTCTTCTTATAGTTTTTATATCGTTCAAGCGCAAGATCTCTTCCGCTTTGCTTTTTGTCGAGCAGATATGACGTTTTAAACCACAGATCACGGAGTGAATGTATATCAAATTCAATGTCAGTATCAAAATGAATTACCTGAATCTTACGGCGTGCAGCAGGAAAACCAAGGGATACAAAATGCACTCCCTCCTTTTCCAGCTTCCTTTTCACAGCTTCATTATCGGCGCACTGAATGACAATTCCGGGGTTCTCACTGAAAAGTACCTTTACAAGATCAGGTTCACCAATACCCGAGAGGTCAACTTTCATTCCCCCTTTGATGTTGCTGAAACACATTTCGAGAAGTGTGACGATCAGTCCACCCGATCCAATGTCATGTCCTGCCAAAAGCAGGTCGTGCGCGATGAGCCACTGCACTGTATCAAAAGCAGTAACGAATTTATGAGCATCGGTAACTCCCGGTGCTTTTTTTCCTATTTTATTCCGGATCTGGGCAAAGGCACTTCCCCCGATTTCACGATCGCAAAACGAGAAATCTACAAAGAGAAGTTCTTTTGTTTCGTCGTTTACAAGAACAGGTTCCACCACTTTTCTCACATCTGAGACCTCAGCAGCAGCAGAAATAATAACAGTACCCGGTGCCAGAACGACCTCATCGCTGTATTTCTGGGTCATAGACATTGAGTCTTTGCCCGTGGGAATATTGATTCCAAGGTTGCATGCAAAGTCGCTGGCAGCTTCCACTGCATGGTAGATCCGGGCATCTTCACCTTCATTTTTAGCCGGCCACATCCAGTTGGCACTGAGCGATACGCTCAGTATCCCATCCGCCAGCGGAGCCCAAATAATATTTGTTAATGCTTCTGCGATGGACAAAACTGATCCGTTTCCCGGGTCAATCAGTCCGGCCACAGGGGCATGCCCTATGGATGTTGCCATTCCTGCCCTGCCTTTGTAGTCGAGCGCAATAACCCCCACATTGTTGAGTGGAAGATGCAGCTTTCCGGCGCCCTGCTGCTTGGCAATTCTTCCGGTTACCGAACGGTCAACCTTATTTGTCAGCCAGTCCTTGCAGGCGACAGATTCAATCTGTATAACCTGTTCCAGGTATGACTGCAAATCCTCCATATCATAATCTATTTCTTCGAAGTCAGGAAATATGATTGAATCTTCAAGGATCATTTTGGGGGGGTTTCCAAACATATACCCCAGTTGCCAGTTAATTGGTTTTTCGCCGGTAGCAGAATTTTCGAAAGTAAACTGCATGTCACCTGTTGTTTCGCCAATTTCATACAAAGGAGCGCGCTCACGTTCGGCAACCCTGCGCAGCCAGTCAACATGTTCAGGTTTCAGGACAAGTCCCATCCGTTCCTGTGATTCATTTCCTATGATTTCCTTTTGCGACAGCGTGGGATCGCCAACTGGCAGACGCGCAGTATCAATTTTACCGCCGGTTGTTTCCACGAGTTCGGAAAGGCAGTTTAAGTGTCCTCCTGCGCCATGATCATGAATAGATACAACCGGATTATCATCTGATTCAGCCAGTGCACGGATGGCGTTATATACTCTTTTTTGCATTTCCGGGTTGGCACGCTGCACTGCATTCAGCTCGATCGAATTTTCAAAATGCCCGGTTGCAACAGAGGAAACAGCTCCTCCCCCCATACCTATCCGGTAATTGTCGCCTCCCAGCAAAATAACTTTATCGCCCTTCTCAGGTTCTCCCTTCAGGCTGTCAGTTTTATTTGCAAATCCAATACCTCCGGCTAACATGATCACCTTGTCGTACCCGTATTTTCTGAACTTTTCAAAATGTTCAAACGTAAGTACGGAGCCTGTGATAAGCGGTTGTCCGAACTTGTTTCCGAAATCGCTTGCACCATTGGAAGCTTTAATCAGAATTTCCTCAGGAGTCTGATAAAGCCACTCGCGGGGTGTGGTAGCTGTCTCCCATGGCCGCTCTGTTTCGATGCGAGGGTAGGAAGTCATATAAACAGCAGTTCCTGCCACAGGAAAACTTCCCTTTCCGCCGGCCATACGGTCGCGGATTTCACCACCCGTTCCGGTTGAAGCACCGTTAAAAGGTTCAACAGTAGTAGGAAAGTTATGGGTCTCCGCTTTCATGGAAAGAACCGTATCTATTTCCTTTATTTGGAAAAAGTCAGGCTTATCCTGGGTTTTGGGTGCAAACTGGTCCACTGTGGGGCCTTGTACAAACGAGCAGTTATCCTTGTATGCGGAAACAATTTTATTGGGATTTTCCTTAGAAGTTCTTTTTATCAGTTGAAACAGCGATGACTCCATTTCTTTACCGTCGATGATAAATGTACCATTGAATATTTTGTGACGGCAATGTTCTGAATTTACCTGGGCAAAACCATATACCTCGCTGTCGGTTAAAGGCCTTCCCAGAGATTCTGACACAGAGTTCAGGTATTTGATCTCCTCACTGCTTAATGCAAGTCCTTCCTGCCTGTTATATGCAGCAATATCATCTATATCCAGGATAGGATCAGGTTTTTTATCAATTGTAAAGATCAGTTGAGTGAGGTTTTGGTATTTCCTCTGGAGCATGGGATCGAAAGGAATATTTTCATTCAAGACCATAAAAAACTCTTCCATCCTTACAATGCCTGAAATATCCATGTTTTGAGTAATTTCAACAGCATTTGTACTCCAGGGAGTCAGCATTTCCCGCCTTGGACCAATAAACCATCCTTCCAGTGATTCCTGTTCAAGGTGATCTGCACCCGAGAACAACCAGATTAATTTTTCAATGTCACCTTCATTAAGTGCATTCCTGGTTTCTACTGCGATTATTGAATTTCTTTGAGTTTTGAAAAAATGAATCATCTATGAGTATATTTTTTCGTGAAGATGTTGTATAAAGCAGTTGCAAAGATAAGAAATAATCAAAGTTAACGCATGTGAAATGCCGGAAAGAGGCTGTTTGCCAAACAAACGTTAAAATGAAAGTTTGTATGCCTTTTATTTCATTTTTAACGGTTATTTTTGTAAAAAAACGAATAATGTACAGACATTTCACATTCCTGGTTCTGCTTTTAATTTCAGTTGCATGCGGAACTCAGAAACAATTGGGTAGATCATTTAACGGTAAGCCGGTTTCAGTAGCGGAGGAGCAATTTGGACAGCCTGTTTCAGTTATTGAAAATCAGGCCGACAGCATTTACGTGTTCGAACGGAAAGAAAAACTTAGCAGCACTGAAATCAGCCAGGGCAGGATGACCCTGGATCCAATGGTTTCTCCGGTGGTTCAAAAAACAGAACGGTTTTATTTTACTGTGCGTAACGGCAGGATTGCTGAATCGAGGTTTGAAGAGGAATATGAGAGGTAACCAAATAAGATTTTTCCTGAAAATTATTTGTGTTTGAAGAAATTTTATAGTTTTGCACACGCAATTTTCAACAGGCAACGCCGGAACATAAGTTGAAATAGTGGAAAGACTGCCCAGATGGTGGAACTGGTAGACACGCCAGGTTGAGGGCCTGGTGTCCGTTAAAGGACGTGCAAGTTCGAGTCTTGTTCTGGGCACACAAAGCACTGCAAACTAAAAATTTGCAGCGCTTTTTTAATAAATTGAGAAGAATTTTTCAATCAATAGCCAGCATTCTTTTCTGAAAGGGAAAGAAAACTACCCCCCTACCCTGAGTATCTTCTATGTTTTTTCCTTTTCTTCTTCAGCAACAGGTAATCAGCAGCATATTTTCCTCCTCCTGTAAACAGCAGCATCACATAGAATAGCATGAACAGGAGAGATTTTTCCTTTGAAGCAAGTGGATCATCACCATGAATATGAAATGCAGCAACTGACATCGTTATGATGAGCGGAATTGCAGCAAGGCGGGTATAATAACCAAAAATAATCAAAAGAGAACAAAGGAACTCTGCAAAAACAGCCAGGACTAGCGACACAGTTGCACTCATCCCAAGAACTGAGGTAAATGAAACAGGTTCTCCGGAAATAAGTTGCATGAGTTTGGGATAGCCATGTGTAAGCATCAGTCCTGAGAATCCAATTCGTCCGGTTAAAAGAGCTAAATCAATGTTTCCTGAAGATAATATTTTATAATGTAACTTTTTCATGATTTTCTTATAAACTCGAAAGGACGCGGTTTATTGGTATTAGTATTGAGGGTTTAACACCAATTAAACGGGTGTTATTCAGAGATTATTTCAGCAATCGTTATTTAATTAACAACAGCAACAGTATTAAGGTTCTTTTGCAGGATTTTAAAGACTATTGATTTTTCTTTTATAAACCGGCTTGATCTCTTTTTGCTATCTTTATTAGCACAATATACATATAATGCTGCTAAACAAATGTTAAGCATTACATTCGGAAATCATAAGCTGCAGAATATTAAACCCTAAGAGTTGAATCCTGTTTATGACACGTCAGCTGCAGGTAAGTTGTTTCAGAAATGCCCGCACCTCTTCATGATTTTCAACTTTATATCCGGCCTGTGTATTTGCAAGACCTACCTTAATGGTAACTGCTTCCGGTGGCAATACCGAAAAAAGATATTCATCAGTCCAGTCATCACCTATTGCAATGATTTTATCAGCAGGATTTAACTGCAGTAATTTTTGCGCTGACCGGCCTTTATTGATTCCCCTGTTTTTAATTTCAATGACTTTATTCCCTTCAAGGATTTCAAGATTTAAATTGGTAACCAGGCTTGTTAGTTCATCTTTAAGTTCTATTGCCCTGTTCATACCCAATTCCGGATCGGTTTTACGGTAATGCCAAACTAGACTGTAATTTTTTTCCTCGATAAATGAACCGGGTGTACGGTCGACATATGATTCTAAGGCCGGACGGATATTATCCTTCCAGGAAGCATCGAGCATTTCGATCATCTCCCAGTCGCTTCCTGCTGAGCGGGTCCATACACCATGTTCAACCACAAGCGAGTATGGTTTCTGGCCAAACCATTCCTCAAACGTATTTTTATTGCGGCCACTGATAAGGACCACCCGGTTGTAAGGATTCTCTGCCAGTTTATCGAGCAGTTCATATAAATCATCGTCGGGATTAGCATGCTGCGGATGATCTTCAAAACCTGTAAGGGTGCCATCGTAATCGAGGAAAAGAATCCGGTTGGTTGATTTACAAAAATCTTTAATTATTTCAGCTTTATTTTCTTCAGTCAGTTTCTTAACAAGATATTTTTGCTCGTTCTGCCTCACCTTTTCAAGACTCCCTAAAAAATCGCCTGCCCATTTTTCAATATTATACCGTTTCAGCCTTTTCTGCAGAATGGTATTCCGTTCTATTTGCTCCTGAACAGGCATTTCAATGGCTTTTTTAATTGCTTCGGCTATCTGTGCCTTATTGTTTGGATTGATAATAATTGCTTCACTCATTTCTTTTGCTGCACCAGCCATTTCACTTAATATGAGCACCCCGCGGCCATCGGTTTTTGATGCAATATATTCTTTTGCAACAAGGTTCATCCCGTCACGTATCGGGGTAATCAGGGCAATCTGACAATAATTGTAGAGGTCGACAAGATTTTCGAATGGCATAGACCTGTAGAAATACCAGATTGGATTACGGTTGATGGATGAAAATTCACCATTGATACGACCAACCATTTCATCCACATCACTTTTCATTTGCTGGTATTGTTCCACCGCCGTACGGGAAGGAACAGCCAAAAGTACAAGAATAACCTGTTCACGGTATTCAGGATATTCCCTGAGGAAATATTCAAATGCCTCGAGACGGTTTATAAGTCCTTTTGTATAATCAAGCCTGTCTATTGAAATAATGAATTTAGTTTCAGGATAAAGCAGGTAATACCGCTCCAGTTCCATCCGGACTTCAGACTTATCATGTACAGTCTGTTGTTGTGATTCCACTGCGGTATTGTGGAATTTATCGTAATCGATACCCATTGGAAAGTTATCGACCTTTACAACACGACGGGGAAGACTGATTTCATTAATATTGATATCATAGCCAAGCAACCTTCTTACGGAACTCATAAAATGCCGTTCATAATCGAATGTATGAAAGCCGAGAAGGTCGGCACCAAGCATTCCGGTTATAATTTCATTTCGCCACGGCAGGATTCTGAAAAGTTCGTATGAAGGGAAAGGTATATGCAGGAAAAAACCGATGGTAGCATCCGGATGCATTTTCTTAACCATTGCAGGCAACAGCAGCAGGTGGTAATCATGGATCCATACTTTGTCTACCCCATCCATATTTTTTGAAATGACTTCAGCAAATTTCTGATTTACCCGCTGATAAGCCTGCCATTGCTCTTCCTCATAAACAACAAACTGGTTAAAATAGTGAAAAAGGGGCCATATGGTTTTGTTGCTGAACCCTTCATAATACAGTTCGACCTCCTCGTTTGTCAGTTCAACATTTACACATTTTTCTCTTTCGAGCGCCTGTTGCACCATGTGTGTCTGTTCACCGGAAAGGTTGCTGTTATCAATACCAGACCATCCAATCCAAAGACTATCAAACGATTGGCTAACCGACATCATACCTGTTGCCAGACCGCCCACACTCGATTTTACCTCGATCTGGTCATCTGCAATTTCAATCTGAACAGGTAAACGGTTTGAAACGATTAGAAATCGGCTCATACTTTTCTTATATTTGTTTGTGTATAAATAATCATTTGGGAATTAACCTTCTTCCAAAGTTAAGGAAAATCATTGGCATATGAAAAATCTCGATTATGGAATCATTGGAAATTGTACCAGTGCAGCTTTAATTTCAAAAACCGGAGCATTGGAATGGCTATGCCTTCCAGTATTTGATTCGGCTTCAGTTTTTGCTAAAATATTAGATGAAGAAAAAGGCGGAAGTTTTGAAATCATCGTTGATGACACTTATGAATGTTCACAGAAGTACCTGCCCAAAACGAATGTATTATCAACCAGTTATTCTAATGGAACCGATGTATTTGAAGTTATAGATTTTATGCCCCGTTATTATTATCCGAACAAAAAACACGCTATTTACTCTCCACCTGATATCATTCGTTACATTAAATATAAATCAGGAAGTCCACGGTTCAGAATCGTATATAATCCACGGCTGGAATACGCAGAACAGGAAACTTCAACGAGCATACGTGATGAATATATAAAAAGTTCAACCGTTTCCGGTCCATACGATTCGTTGTACATGTATACAAGTTTTGACAAGGCCAAAGCTGTAAACGGGGAGGAACTTTTAATTGAGCAGGATGAATTTTTTCTTATCAGCTACAATCAAAAACTCCTGCAGCAGAACGTCGAACGCTGTTATCTGAAGCTGCAGCGGACCAAGGTTTACTGGCTCAACTGGACAGAGGATACACACCGGTTCAGCAGCTACAACAAGGAAATTATCAGGAGTGCACTGGTACTGAAACTTCTGACCTTCGAGAAAACAGGTGCTGTACTTGCGGCAGCAACCACTTCCCTGCCTGAAACATTGGGAGAGATAAGAAACTGGGACTACAGGTTTTGCTGGCTCAGGGATGCATCTATGGTCATAAAAATCATGACTAAAATCGGGCATTGGAAAAGTGCAGAAAACTTCATGAATTTTATCATCGATATCGTTTCAGATAAGGATGAAAAGATTCAGATTATGTATGGTATCAACAGGGAGAAGAACCTGCGTGAAAGAATCCTGACGCATCTTTCGGGATATGAAAACAGCGCCCCTGTCCGCGTAGGGAATGCGGCATACAAGCAGAAACAGCATGATATCTTTGGCATTTTAATGGATGTTATTTACCAGCAGTTCAATCTGTTTGATGTCTCACTGCAAAACAGTGAAGAGTTATGGACCATTACGCGCAGTATTGTCCGTATAGTTCGTAAAAACTGGAAGAAGCCCGACAGAGGAATATGGGAAATCAGGACAGAACAGCGCCATTTTGTATTTTCAAAATTGTTGTGCTGGGTGGCTATCGACAGGGCTATCAGGGTAGCTCAACAGATCAGGAGAAATGGATATGTGGAAAAGTGGGAGAAACTGAGAGATACAATAGCAAAAGACATTTTGACCAAGGGCTGGAGTGAAAATGCTCAGGCCTATACACAGGCATATGGTTCTGAAGCTCTGGATGCATCCACTTTACTTATGGAAGCATATGGCCTGATAGAAGCAAAAGACCCGCGCTATATCAGTACAGTTCAGGCAACCAAACGTGAGCTTAGCCGCAACGGTTTGATGTACCGGTACAGGAACCGCGATGATTTCGGACAGCCCACATCATCATTTACAATCTGCACCTTCTGGCTTATTCAGGCTCTTTTTAAAACAGGTGAGCAGGAGCAGGCCAGGGAGCTTTTCGATCAGCTTCTTTCATACAGCAATCATCTTGGACTGTTTAGCGAAGACATTGATTTTGAATCAAAACAACTGCTGGGAAATTTTCCGCAGGCTTATTCGCATCTTGCACTGATTGAAACAGCCATGCTTTTTTCAAAAGACATTGAACTTAAAACTAAGTTTTCCTGACAATGGGTTTTTACCAGTTTCATACTACACAGATTATACCATCGGACCTCAGTACCGTATGGGAGTTTATTTCATCACCAGGTAATCTTAAAAAAATTACTCCGGAACACATGGGTTTTGATATCACATCACCCCACCTTCCTGAAAGAATCTATCCTGGATTGATAATAAGCTACAGGCTAAGCTTATTTCCTGGTTTAAAAACAACATGGGTTACAGAAATAACTCATGTAAAGAAAAATGTATATTTTGTAGATGAGCAACGGGAAGGGCCATATGCAATCTGGCACCATGAACACCATTTAAAGGAAGTTAAGGAGGGTGTTCTGATGACAGACCTTGTTTCCTATAAACCACCACTGGGAGTGCTGGGCTCTATTGCAAATCATTTTTTTATAAGGAGGAAACTTCAGGAAATTTTTTCTTACAGGACAATTGCCCTTGAAAATCTGTTTGGAAAATTAAATAAGGCAGAGCCTAAGGAGGGGTAACTATTTCTTGAAAATAAAATATACAGCAAGGATTAAAAAAAGAAACCCAATAATGTGATTGATTCTGAAGGTTTCATTTTTAAAAAATAGTAAGGAGAAGGCCATAAAAACTACGAGGGTGATCACCTCCTGCAATACCTTCAGTTCTACCAGTGAAAAAGGACCACCATACCCCTTATAACCAATTCGGTTTGCTGGAACCTGGAAAAAATATTCAAACAGGGCAATCCCCCAGCTGATCAGAATAACTGCTACTAAAGGTAAAGCCTCGAACCATTTTATCTCCTTGAATTTCAGATGACCGTACCAGGCAAGGGTCATAAAAGTGTTCGACAACACCAACAGGATAATAGTATATAACGATTTCATAATTGTTTTGGAAAAAAAGCATGCAATTTTAAGGGATTTAATGCAGATAAGGATGAAAGTTTTAAAATTTCTTTTATAAGCGCCCAATATCAAAAAACACTGCTATTACATTCTAAAATCTAATTCAACCTTTAAGTTGCCTGCATATTTTTTTTACCTTTATATATCAACATAAAAAGTTATTACGATGGCAAAAATCAACCGTCAGGAAGCACTAGACTACCACGAACAGAACCGTCCCGGCAAAATTGAAGTGGTGCCAACCAAACCTTACAATACGCAGCATGATTTATCACTCGCATATACGCCTGGTGTTGCGCAGCCTTGCCTTGAAATAGAAAAGAATGTGGATGAGGTGTACAGGTATACAGCCAAGGGGAACCTGGTTGCGGTTATTACAAACGGAACGGCAGTTCTGGGATTGGGGAATATAGGCCCCGAAGCCGGTAAGCCGGTAATGGAAGGCAAAGGTTTGCTGTTTAAGATTTTTGCAGATGTCGATGTTTTTGATATTGAAGTAAATGAAACGGATCCTGATAAGTTTATAGAGGTAGTAAAGGCTATTTCTCCTACTTTCGGAGGCATTAATCTTGAAGATATTAAAGCCCCTGAATGCTTTGAGATAGAAGAAAGGTTAAAGAAGGAACTCAAAATACCTGTTTTTCATGACGACCAGCATGGTACTGCAGTCATTTCAGCTGCCGGACTTATAAATGCACTTGAACTGAATGGAAAGCCGATTGAAAAGATAAAGGTGGTTATTAGCGGAGCAGGTGCTGCAGCCATATCATGTGCAAAACTATACATCAGTCTGGGGGTGGAACCTGAGAATATCATCATGTGTGACAGCAAAGGAGTATTAAATGAATCACGCACTGATACCAACAAATACAAACAGCAGTTTGTGACCAGGCAGAAGCTGAGCACACTGGAAGAAGCAATGGTAAATGCTGATGTATTTTTAGGACTTTCGACAGGTGGACTGGTAACTAAAAATATGGTAAAATCAATGGCTAAAGATCCTATTGTATTTGCTATGGCCAATCCAAATCCGGAGATTACCTGGGAGGATGCCACTGAAGCAAGGAGTGATATCATTATGGCAACCGGCCGGAGCGATTATCCAAATCAAATCAATAATGTGCTTGGATTCCCTTTTATCTTCAGGGGAGCACTTGATGTAAGGGCAACTAATATAAATGAAGAAATGAAAATTGCTGCAGCCAGGGCATTGGCAAGGCTGGCAAAGGAATACGTACCTGAGACAGTTGCACGGGCTTACAACAAACAAAATATTGTTTTCGGCAGGGAATATATAATACCAAAACCCATGGATCCGCGGCTGATAACCACTGTTTCAACAGCAGTGGCAAAGGCGGCAATGGACAGCGGTGTTGCACAGAAACCTATCAGGAACTGGAATGCCTATAAGCAGGAACTTGACAGCAGGCTGGGACTCAACAGCAAACTGGTGATGACAATCCGCAATAAGGCAAGGGAAAATCCAAAAAAGGTTGTCTTTGCAGAAGGCAACAACTTCAAGATTCTAAAAGCAGCGCAATTCGTTTCAAATGAAAAAATAGCCAGCCCGATTCTCCTTGGAAATACAGAAAAGATCAAGGCGCTTATAGCAGAGAATCAGCTTGAAATAGGTCATTTACCTGTAATTGATGCATTTGCCCTCTCTGAAGATAAAAGACATAAGTATGCCAAGATTCTTTATGAAAAGCGAAAAAGAAAGGGCATGACTTATGATGAAGCTGTTGAGAAAACCTATAACAATGATTATCTGGGGGCGTTAATGGTAGAAACAGGGGAAGCAGATGCATTTCTTTCTGGTTTTTCAAGAAAATATTCCGATACAATTCGCCCGGCACTGCAGGTTATTGGTGTAAAGGAAGAGCATAACCATATTGCCGGCATGTATATCATGATAACCAAACGCGGCCCCATTTTCCTTGCTGATACAACAGTAAATATGAATCCTTCCCCTCAAACGCTTGCTGATACAACCATTTTAACTGCCAATGAAGTAAAGCGTCTCAACATTGAACCGCGCATTGCCCTACTTTCCTATTCCAACTTCGGTGAATTCAAGGGTCTGGGAAGCCCGATAAGAGTTAAGGAAGCTGTTGCTATTTTGCATGAAAAATATCCGGAGTTGCTGGTGGATGGTGAGATGCAGGCCAACTATGCCCTGAATGGAAAGCTGCGTTACATGAGATATCCATTTAATAAACTGGGAGACCAGGATGCCAATACATTAATCTTCCCTAATCTCAGTTCGGGTAATATGACATATAAGGTACTGCAGACACTGGAGGTTGCTGAGGCCATAGGCCCGGTATTAATGGGAATGAAAAAACCTGTACATATACTTCAGCGCGACAGCACTGTACGGGAAATAATCAATATGGTAGCCATTGCTGTCATCGATGCGCAGTCTGTCCCCTCAGAATAAGAAAAGCCTTCCGCAAGCTGCAGAAGGCATTTCATTATAAACAGAATTTAGGTGACCAGGGAATTTACCATCCCCAACCTTCCCGGTAGGTATGTTTGATCATCTCCTGAGCAAACTCAGCTGCATTAACCTCCTGGGTTTCGGTTCTGAATTGCGGCTGTTTATTGACCTTACGGTATACATGTGAGGTTACCAGTTTCAGTTTCTCATCATTTCCAATATTCTTAAATGCCATTTCTGAACCATTCCACTCCAGTTCCCTGTTCAGCCCCTGTAGTCGTATAGCCAGATTTCCCATAAGCACCATTTCGGTCAGTGGCCCTGAATATTCAAAATTTGAACATGCTTCCTTCCGTGAGTCAGCACTTTCCTTGGATGCCCGCACCCAATCCATTTCATGACGTCCTCCTCCAAGAGGATGATCCGGAACACGCTCAATGACCTGCGGAGGGGTATTATAATCATCCAGAATTACCTTGTACCGTGCACCATAATTGGTACTGATAATCTTCCCTTTTGTTCCGATATACAGATTTACCTGGTCAAGTGGCACATTGGAAGGTAGATCCTCAAAGCGGTGGGGAGTGAAGCCTCCATCATACCATATTAATTTAAGTTCGGGCATAGCGCAGTCGGGCAGGTTTTTACGGGCGGGGAAAATATATTCCACCATTGATGCCTGAGGGGCACTTTCAGTGTTTACAAGCGTGGAGCTGGACTGTACCCTTGTTGGATATTGCAGGTTCAGGGCATAAAAAGGAACATCAAGCACATGGCAACCCATGTCGCCCAGAGCTCCTGTTCCATAGTCCCACCACGCACGCCAGCTCCAGGGATGATAGGCTTCATTGTATGGCCGGTATGGTGCAGTGCCTATAAACAGGTCCCAGTCTAATGTTTTAGGGATCTTGTGCTCTTCTGCCGGACGGTGCAGTCCCTGCGGCCAGATGGGACGATTGGTAGTGGCATGTACTTCATAAACATCACCGATTATGCCCGCATGGATCAATTCAGTAACCTGCCGCACCTCATCATTTGAATGACCTTCATTTCCCATCTGGGTTGCCACCTTATACTTCCGTGCTGCTTCTGTAAGCTGACGCGCTTCCCAAATTGTATGGGTAAGTGGTTTCTGACAGTAAACATGCTTGCCAAGCTGCATAGCCAGCATTGCCTGAACTGCATGGGTATGATCGGGAGTGGCAATAACCACTGCATCAATGTCTTTTTGTTGTTCCAGCATCACCCGGAAATCCTTATATCTTTTTGCTTCGGGATATGCTTTGAAAACTTTTTCAGCGTAATCCCAGTCTACATCACACAAGGCAACAATATTCTGGCCCGGCATATTCCTGAGGTTTACAACACCTTTTCCCCCAACACCAATACCTGCAATGTTTAACTTGTCGCTGGGTGCAATATGACCTAAACCCGAAACTGCCCGGCTGGGAATAATGCTGAACCCTGCAACGGCAGCAGCCGTGGTTTCAATAAACCTTCGCCTCGAAACTGTTCCTTTTGAATTAGTTACCATGATTTAGAAATTTTACTGGTTTAAAATGCAAATTTTAATCTACAGGTAAATTTATTCATTATATATGAAAATCAAAATAGTGATTGAAATGAAATTTGTATAAAAGGCCTGAACAGGTAAACATTGAAACATTGATCCAACTTTTCTTTTAGGATTTAATTTCTACAGATTAACATGCCCCTGTTATCTCGCAGCTTTTTTCTTCTTAAAATTCACATTACTTTTGGAAGTTGAAAAACTGAGTCATGAATATTGAAAAATTTCCTTCAAAGCTGCTTGAAAATGCAGTAAATGAGTTTTCAAAACTGCCGGGTATAGGTCGAAAAAGTGCCCTGAGGATGGTTTTGCACCTGCTCAGGCAGGACAGGGAATCGGTTGCAGCCTTTGGAAACAGCCTCATACAATTGCGCAATGAAATCAGAAACTGCAAAGTGTGCCATAATATTTCTGACTCCGATATTTGCCAGATCTGTACCAACCAGGCCAGAAATAATTCTATTATATGTGTTGTTGAAAACATACGTGATGTAATGCTGCTTGAAAATACCCACCAGTTCAACGGACTTTACCATGTTCTTGGGGGAATCATTTCACCCATGGACGGAGTTGGCCCTTCGGAGCTTGAGATTGATTCACTGATTGAAAGGGCATCGGGACCTGAAATCATTGAAATAATTCTGGCACTGCCTGCAACCATGGAAGGAGATACAACCAATTTTTATATTTTTCGCAGGCTTAAAGGCAAACCGGTACGTGTAACTACCCTTTCCCGTGGAGTTGCCATTGGAGATGACCTGGAATATACCGATGAAGTAACACTTGGCCGCTCACTTGTAAACCGTGTACCCTATGAAACTTCAACGGAGCGCTAAACATCAGGCAGAGGTTATACGCCATTTTTCAATATCCTTTTGATTCGTTACCTTTGAACCATTAAAGCCAGGCTAATCGGATGGAACTTTCGGTCATCATTGTAAATTATAATGTAAAACATTTTCTGGAGCAGTGTCTGCATTCTGTGCTGAAAGCTTCTTCCAATATAAAGACTGAAATATTTGTAGTCGACAATCATTCAGCTGATGGTTCCACACAACTTGTCCGCGAGAAATTTCCAAATATCATCCTGATAGAAAACAAAGAGAATGTTGGGTTTTCAAAAGCAAATAACCAGGCAATCAGGCAAGCGAAAGGAAAATATATACTCCTGCTGAATCCAGATACTGTTGTGGAGGAAGACACTTTCAGCAAAACGATTTCGTTTATGGATAAACACCCTGAGGCGGGAGGGCTTGGTGTAAAAATGATTGATGGCAAAGGCAACTTTCTTCCGGAATCAAAAAGAGGATTGCCTACACCATGGGTGGCTTTCTGCAAAATGTTTGGACTGTCAAAACTTTTCCCAAAATCAAAAAGGTTCGGAGAATATCATCTCTCCTACCTCAGCGATCATGAAATTCACAGTGTTGATGTACTTGCAGGTGCTTTTATGCTGCTTCGCCGCGAGGTACTCAATCAAACAGGCCTGCTTGATGAAACCTTTTTCATGTATGGCGAGGATATTGACCTGTCATACCGTATAAAAAAGGCAGGTTATCACAACTACTATTTTCCTGAAACAACCATTATCCATTATAAGGGTGAAAGCACTAAAAAAGGATCACTTAACTACGTAAAGGTTTTTTACCAGGCGATGATCATATTTGCCAGGAAACATTTCTCGTCGGGCAAGGCAGGAACATTTTCTTTTCTGTTGCATCTGGCTATCTGGTTCCGTGCATTCATATCAATTATGGGCAGAATGTTCGACAGGTTTGCATTACCACTGCTTGATGCCCTTATGATATATGCCGGATTCCTCATACTTACACCTCTTTGGGAAAATTTCCGTTATGAACCGGGATATTACCCGGAAGATTATATGCACTGGGTTGTACCTGCATACCTGCTTTTCTGGATTATTTCCATCTTTGTTTCAGGAGGTTACAAAAAGCCGGTAAGGCTTTTTCATGTTGCACGGGGAATCCTTTGGGGAACCATTGCCATTTTACTCATTTATTCTTTGGTTGATGAAGAATATCGTTTTTCACGTGCGCTCATACTATTTGGTTCAATTTGGGCTGCTATTATACTTATCGCATACAGGCTTCTGCTGCACAGCATGAATGTAAAAGTGCTCGGACTTGAACTGAAGCGTGTAAAAAGAATTGCCATAGCAGGGCATCCTGAAGAAGCTTTCAGAGTAAAAGAAATCCTGAACCAGACAGGGATTCAGTCGGAATTTGCAGGTTTTATTTCCATTGATGAAGAAACCCCCGGAGCCCAGTATATTGGTACTATCAGCCGGCTGAATGAAATCGTCCGGATAAACCGAATCGATGAAATTATTTTTTGTGCCGATAACATCAGTTCCGCGAACATCATCAAAGCCATGCTCGAGCTTACCTCTCTGGATGTTGACTTTAAAATTGCTCCACCTGAAAGCATCAGTATTATAGGAAGTAATTCCATACATACCGCCGGCGATTTATATGTTGTACATATAAATTCTGTTTCTAGCCCTGCCAACAGGAAAAAGAAGAGGATATTCGACATGGCTTCCGCTCTTGTTCTTCTTTTGCTCAGTCCGTTTATTATCTGGTTCTTCAGAAGGAAAACTTCATTTTTACATAATCTCCTGCAAGTCATCACCGCGAGAAAAACATGGGTGGGTTATATTGGTTCTGTAAGCAGTCAGCAGGATTTGCCATATATCAAACCTGGAGTACTGACGCCTGCCGATATTTTTTCAGATAAAAAAACTGCAGCAGTAAAAGATTCTTCATATGCCGGTTTGAATATGCTCTATGCCCGTGATTACAGTATTATAACAGATGCTGAAATATTGCTGAAAGGATGGAAAAAAATCGGATTATAAATATTTTCCTAAAAACAGCAATTGTAATTTGTTTCACGAGCCATTAATCCATAAATTGTTATCAGTTTTACCTTTTACAACAACAATGAATGATCAGCTTGTCCATGGCAAAATAGTGCTCAGGCCAGTGGAGCCTGAAGATGTAGATGTGCTCTATCTGTGGGAAAACAATATGGAAATATGGGAATTGAGCAATACCCGTGCACCTTTCTCCAAATATATCCTCAATCAATACATCATGGATTCTGCAAAAGACATCTATGAAACCAAACAGTTGCGCCTGATTATAGAAAATCAGGAGAAAAAACCTGTAGGTGCAGTCGACCTGTTTGATTTCGACCCATACCACCAGCGCGCAGGCGTAGGTATCTTAATCCACAATGAGGATGACAGGAGAAAAGGTTATGCTCTTGATGCTCTTCAGGCATTGGCAGGTTTTGCACTGGACGTACTTGGATTAAGACAACTTTATGCAAATATCGGTGCTGGCAATACAAAAAGTATTTTTCTGTTTGAGAAAGCGGGATTTATTCTTGCAGGAACAAAAAAAAGCTGGCTCCGTACTTCTGAGGGATGGATGGATGAATTGCTGTTTCAAAAATTTTTAACCTGAAATTCCGGGATTTCTTCCAGGTAGCTAAAACTGTTGTTCCGGTAGTCGATCTGACATGCAAAATGCTGCAGCCCGTTTGATACCACCACATGTTCCACCTGAAGCGTATAGTTATACCTCACAACCTGATCGAACGCTTCCTGCGAAATTTTCACATCCGGTGCCTTAAATTCAGCTACCAGCAAGGGCATCCCATTCCGGTTATAAACTACCAGGTCGAATCTGAACTGCTTACCATTGAGCAAAATCTGCTTTTCAACTGCCATAAGTGACTGAGGGTAATTCTTCTCCCTGATGAGGTATAGAATAAAGTTTTGCCGCACCCACTCTTCGGGCGTAAGCAGTACATACCTCCGGCGGATTGTATCAAAAATGCATGTTTTTGTGCCCCTGGTAGTGAATCTGAAATCATATACAGGCAGATTCAGTGTTTGCATTTCGCTGCAGGTTTTATTTAACTTGTAAACATTAATTGCAGGCCAAACGGAAAAATGTATTTTTGTGCTACCTGCCGATTAAAGTGGCAAAATAAACCATTCTTCTCTAACTTTTGGTGAATGAAAACAAAAAAAGAAATCGTTGACAACTGGCTGCCCCGCTATACAGGTAAAAAACTTGATGACTTTGGTGAGTATATCCTGCTTACAAACTTCATGAATTATGTTGAAAAGTTTTCCCTGCGTTTTGAAGTTCCTGTTGTGGGCAGCGATAAAAATATGCCTAATGCTACTGCTGAAGGTATCACAATTATCAATTTCGGCATGGGAAGCCCAAATGCAGCAACTGTAATGGACCTGCTCAGTGCCATCAAACCAAAAGGAGTGTTGTTTCTTGGAAAAACAGGAGGGCTTAAAAAGAAAAACAAACTGGGCGACTTTATCCTGCCCATAGCCGCCATCCGCAATGATGGAACCTCATCTGATTATCTGCCTCCTGAAGTACCTGCCTTACCTGCATTTAACATCCAGAGGGCTGTATCGCACGTTTTACGCAACAGTGGTCATGATTACTGGACAGGTGTTGTATACACCACCAACAGACGTGTATGGGAATATGATGAAAGATTCAAAAAATACCTTACAAAAACAAGGGCAATGGCTATAGATATGGAAACCGCCACCCTGTTTACAGTTGGGTTTGCCAATAAAATTCCTACCGGGGCACTGCTTCTTGTATCAGATCAGCCTATGATTTCCACAGGTGTAAAAACAAGCGAAAGCGATAAACTGATTACACTCGAATTTGTGGAGGTCCATCTTCAGGCAGGTATTGATGCTCTTCTTGAAATTAAAAATCATGGCCTTTCGGTTAAACACTTAAAGTTTTAAAATGGATTTTGATACCATACTCCAAAACCTCAAGAAGAAGATTTACCATCCTGTTTATCTCCTGCAGGGTGAGGAACCTTATTATATCGACCTTATTTCAAACTATATTGAAAAAAATGTTCTGACTGATGCGGAAAAAGGATTTAATCAAACCATATTTTATGGAAAGGACACGGAAGAACGGACCATTGCACATACAGCCCTGCGGTTTCCAATGATGAGTGAAAAACAGGTGGTAATTGTTAAGGAAGCCCAGTCGCTCAAACATATTGAAGATCTTGCTCCCTACGCCGGAAAACCGATGCCCTCTACAATCCTGGTTCTGAATTACAAGTATAAATCAATAAAAGCCAATACCAAATTATATAAGGCCATTCAATCCAACGGAGTGGTTTTTACCACTAAAAAACTGTATGACTACCAGGTACCGGCCTGGGTTGAAAAGTTCCTGAAACAGCACAATTTTACAATTTCACCGCAGGCAAGCCAGATCCTTACAGAATCACTTGGCACCGATCTCAGCAAGGTTGCCAATGAACTTGGTAAGCTTATCATAGCTGTCAGTGATACCAGACACATCACTGCAGAGCATATCGAGAAAAATATCGGGCTCAGCAAAGATTACAACCTGCTTGAACTGCAAAATGCACTCGGGGCCAAAAATGTCCTCAGGGCCAATCAAATAATCAATTATTTTGGTGCAAACCCTACCCAGCATCCTGTACAGGTTACCATCAGCACTCTTTTTGGTTTTTTTTCAAAAGTTTTTATGGTACATTTCCTGAAAGATAAATCAGAAGCAGGTGCCGTGAGGGAAATGGGCGGACATCCCTATTACATGAAATCTATTGTTGCAGCTTCAAAAAAATATAACCCAGCCAAACTATATGAAATTATGGGTATCTTGCGGGAATATGATCTAAAAAGCAAAGGAATGGGCATATCAGGTCTTGTCTCTCCCGCCGAACTGCAGAAAGAATTAATCTACAAAATACTTCACTGATGATAACCTTTATAATAATTGGAATAACAGCCCTGATTTCCTATCTCGCCTTTCAGAACCCTGTGCTCATGGAAAAACTTCAGTTTAATGCTTCACAGGTGGTCCATCAGAAGCAATACTACCGTCTATTTTCCCATGCATTTGTCCATGTAAACTGGACACACCTGATCGTAAATATGCTTGTTTTGTATTTCTTCGGCAGGAATGTTGAAGTTTACTTCAGTTATTACTTTGGTGCAAAGGCAGGTTTGTATTTTGTACTGCTGTATCTGGGCGGAATTCTTGTTTCCAACACATGGAGCCTGATAAAGCACAAGGACAACTACTATTACAACGCTGTAGGGGCTTCCGGTGCTGTTTCTGCCGTACTGTTTACATCCATCTTCTTTGCACCGTGGGAGTTGCTGTATCTTTTTGCCATTGTCCCAATACCTGGTATCGTATTTGGAGCAGGCTACTTGCTGTATTCTTACCAGATGAGCAAACGCAAGACTGATAATGTTGCCCATGATGCACATTTCCTTGGTGCGGTATTCGGATTTGTATTTCCCATACTTTTGCAACCTGATCTGTTTGTACGGTTTATTGAAGAGTTGCCTAATTTCTGATCATCATGAAAGCCAGCACTCCTGATCAATTTATTGAACTGCTGCCGGAAGAAAGAAAGGAAGTTACCGAAAGCTGTTGTAGAAATTTTACCTGTACCTGATGAGAATACTTATATCGTTCTGCCTGCTGTTTCTTCTTTCATGTTCATCTGAAATAAAAGACGGTCAATTAATTTTTCATGATCAAGATCCTGCACTAGGATTTAATTTTCCTTACCTGCTTTTCATTCCGGATGGAATTGAAACAGAAAGTGAACTGATCCTGATTGTCGAGCCAAACAATTCAGGATTTGCGAGTGATGATTTTAAAAGACATCTGGAGAAAGCAGAAAGAACCGCCAGCCGCGACTTTTATACCGGTAATTATGTAGCCAGAAAACTAAAATACCCGTTACTTGTGCCTGTTTTTCCAAGGCCTGAATCTGACTGGAAAATTTATACTCATGCCTACGACCGTGACCTGGCGATCCAGAAAGGGAATCAACTGGAACGAATCGACCTGCAGCTTCTGTCCATGATCGATCATGCCAGGGAACAACTTTCAGAAAAGGGTTACAGAACAAAGGAACAATTCCTGATGACAGGCTTCTCTGCCTCAGGAACCTTCGTTAACCGCTTCACTGCAATTCATCCTGAAAAAGTATTTGCTTATGCAGCCGGAGGCGTAAACGGACTGTTGATTCTGCCTCTTGAAGAAATGGATGGTGAAATACTGCCTTTTCCTGTTGGGGTGCATGATTTTCAGCTCCTGTTCGGAAAAACTTTTAATGCTGCTGACTTTAAAAGAACCCACCAGTTTGTTTTTATGGGTGAAAATGACGATAATGATGCCATCCTGTTTGATGATGGTTACGAAGAACATGAGCGCAATCTTATCTTCAGGCTGTTAGGAGAAAAAATGCAACCAACCCGGTGGCAAAAATGCAGGGAAATCTATTCAGAAGAAAATGTAGCTGCAGAAATCATGACAATCATGGATATGGGCCATGAGCAATCTGAATTTGTTAAAAATGAAATTGTGGACTTTTTCAGGATCAGGATTATGAAATCACA
>JAEYNZ010000030.1 GCA_023412195.1 Bacteroidota bacterium | reverse complement strand
TCTTCAATTTAGGTTTATCAAAAATAAAAACTACTGAAAAAGGTTAATTGAAAAATATAAATAGAGAATCTCTGAATAAGGAATAAAATTTATGAAAAAAGGCCGTCTCAGTTTTGAGACAGCCTCTCAAGTAATTCACTTGTCAGGTTAGTCTTTTATTAAAAGCCACGCATCTGAAAATTCAGGATACGTATTACGAATTTGCGCTACACGGTTCCTGGCTTCCCCTTCAACCTGGTATGAATTGACACATACCCTGTAGTATCCGGTTTCACTGTGCAGGATAATAGGTGTGAATCCTTTGTTTAAAAGTGTTTCACGATAATTTTTAGCATTATTTAATTCACCGAATGAACCCAGAATTACAAAGAAGTTATTGGTTTCATTACTTGCTTTATCTTCCTGTGTTGTAAATGTAACCTGTTCTTTACGCATAGAAACAGGTGCATTGCTGATAGCTTCAGATGTTTCTCTTGGTGCTGGCTGTGCCTGGGTGTTGCTTGCAGGCACTGTAAACACTTTTGGCTGGGTCGATGGGTCGGTCGTATAAGGCGACTGGGCAACTTCTTTTTTCGATTTACAGGCTGTAAAAGCCATGCCCAAAACAACAACGAATAGTATTAACCTGTTCATTTTTTAAAATTTTCATGTTTTATGCGGCAAATATATGTAAAAGGTTCACTTATCCTAATGATTCAGATACGATTTTGAAGATAAGTTTTGCACAGGCAGTTGTTTGAACCCGATGTACTTGGTTCATAACTTTATGAACGGCGTGCACCCGCTCCTCCTCCTCCAAAGAACATCATTACTCCGAGTAGGAATCCAAAGTCATACCAGCCACCTGTATTGGGGAAAGAATAAATTTCATATTCTGTAAACAGACTGGCGATGAAACTGAAAAAAATGATAAAACCATGCAACAGGCCTTTTAGGAACCCGGGCGGATTTTCTGTGAGTACCTCCGTGGTTTGTGTGGCACACCCTGTTGCAAAAATCAGGACGGCAATTAATAACAGCATTTGAAAAATAGGGGAAATTCTGGTTTTCATATTGCTTTTTTTTAGGTTATTTTTTGATCCAATTTCGGATATCTAATTTATAAGAATTAATTCAAATAAAGTGATGGTTGCAGAAATATGTACTTTCAAATAAATTCAAGACTGATATTTACTGAACTTCAGGATATATCGGTAATGCGGATATTGGAAAAAATTGATATTACAGCGGTTTTTTTATTTCGCAGAATTTTTCTATTTTAACATGCTGAATCTCATACTGACTTGGACTGCTTTAACACCAAATAATGTGCATAATGATTAAACCAAAACAACTGCCGGAATTTAAAACATCTCTTATTTTGCTGGTTGATGATCATCCTGAGGATGACAGGACTACCGGTAAGCTGTTAACAAGTTTGAATTGCAGCTTGTTAACTGCCTTAAACGGCTTAGAGGCACTCAATTTCGTTCATGAAAATAAGCCTGTCCTTGTTTTGATCGATATGATGCTGCCCATGTCAGATGGTTTTGAACTGTGCCGGCAATTAAAAAATGATCCTGAAACTAAAGATTTACCGGTGATCATGATTATGGATAACTCTGCCCCCGGTGATATCATAAAATGCTATGACGTTGGGGTAGCCGATTATGTCCCCAGGCCGGTTATTGAACATGAACTGCTTGCGAGGGTTAAAACCCAGATTGCTTACAGAAATTTAAGGGAAGAACTTGCAGAAGAAATAACTACTAAAAATAAATTCCTGAGCATCATATCACATGACCTAAGAAGTTCCCTTGGAGTAATTTTGGGATTTACAGAAATCCTGCAGAACAACAGGGATGTTATTTCCATTTCCGAAACAAATGAGATGCTTGGGGATATTCATCATACAGCAGAGAACACCCTTGACTTGCTTGAAAACCTGTTGCAGTGGGCAAAATCACAGAACCGAGGTATAAAATTTAATCCGGGAAACCTCGATCTGAAAGATTTAATTTCTGAAACAATACATACTGCAGCCGATATGGCTTCAGGGAAAAATATTGCGCTTTCATCTGATGTTAAGCCAGTTAAAGTTATGGGCGACCGGAATATGTTGCTGCTGATAATGAGAAACCTTCTTTCAAATGCAATAAAATTTACCCACGACGGCGGACGCATTACAGTCAGATCGGTTTCGGTTAACGGGCATGTTAAAGTTCAGGTCAGTGATACAGGAGTGGGTATACCTCCCGAAAAACTTAATAATCTGTTTCATTTAACTAGTGCAGTTTCCACACCCGGAACGCGAAAAGAACAGGGGAATGGTATGGGATTGATTCTGTGCAGGGAGTTTATCCTGCATCACGGCGGGGATATTGGTATCGACAGTTATCCCGGAAAAGGAACAACTGCCTGGTTCACCATCCCTGTGGCATTAAAGGTTCATGAGGAAATTCACACCTGAAATACTGTGGATGATGAAACCCGGTCATAAAAATGATTCTGTTGTAGAACCCGCTTTTGCAGGTCAGTTTTATCCGGCCGGGCATCAGGAACTGCATAAGCTGCTTGGGCAACTTTTCCATAGAGCAGCAGAACCCATGGATGAAGGGAGGATCCGGGCGGTCATAGCCCCTCATGCGGGATATGTTTTTAGCGGGCAGGTTGCTGCGTCTGCTTATAACCAGATACCAGAGGGAGCCATTTATGAAAGGATTTTCATTCTTGCTTCAAGCCATCATGCCTCATTCAAAGGTGCAGCACTTTGTAAAAGCAGTAGCTTCAGGACCCCGCTGGGCAATGTGAACCTGGATGTTGAAGCTGCCGGTCATCTGGTTAAGAAGAATAATCTGTTTCATTACCAGACTGATGCCTTTCTACACGAACACAGTCTCGAGGTGCAAATTCCATTTCTTCAGTATAAATCTGGCAAAAACTTACGGATAGTTCCCATTATATTGGGAAACTGCACCGCTACTGACTGCAGCCGGATTGCACTGGACTTAGCACCGTGGTTTACACCGGACAACCTGTTTGTAATCAGTACCGATTTTTCCCATTACCCCTCATACGAAGATGCAGTAGTAAATGATCTGGAAACTGCTGCGGCTATTTGCAGCAACGATCCGGAGGTATTGCTGCAACACCTTGAAAATCCACCGGATTATAAAAACCTGCTGACATCTCTGTGTGGATGGACTTCTGTAATTTCCCTGCTTTTTCTTACCACTCATAAGCCGTTGAAGTACAAACCTGTCCAATATAAAAATTCTGGAGATGCAAAGTCTGTGGGAGATAAGGACAGGGTGGTAGGCTATTGGGCACTTGCTGTTTATGAAAATCAACCTTCTGTTATTGTAACACAGGAAGAGCAGGCTCAGTTGCTTGAATCGGCAAGAAGGGCAGTTATGCAGTTTCTTTCTGCAGGCGATGAAATGTACATTGAACCAGATCATATCCCGGAGATAGTGAAACAGCGGTCAGGATTGTTTGTCAGTATTTATATTCATGGTGAACTCCGGGGTTGCATAGGCCACATGAACACCGATGAATCGCTCAATAACCTTGTAAAAGAAATAGCAGTTTCGGCTGCATGCGACAGCCGGTTTAAAAATCTTAGCCTGCAGGATCTTGATACAATGGAAATTGAAATTTCGGTTTTGTCACCATTAAGAAAAATCCGTTCACCCGAAGAATTCATTCCAGGGCAACATGGCATTTATATTCAAAAGGGATCAAATTCCGGAACATATCTTCCCAAAGTGGCTATCCATACAGGGTGGTCGAGAGAGGAACTGCTTGGACACTGTGCGCAGGATAAGGCCAGAATTGGGTGGGATGGCTGGAAAACAGCCGATTTGTTTATCTATGAAGCATTTGTTTTTAAAGGATAACATCCAATCATTTCTTTATTATTAATTTATTATACGATTTGCAGTAATTTTATACGTTTTATTATTAAAAAGTAAACAATCGTATAGTGACAAGGCTGGTGTAAGCAAAATGACCTTTTATAAAAACTTTCTCAATAAGGTCGAACTGGCTAAAACTGTTTTTACAGATGAGGTGAATGACGGCCTGGTGAAGTTTAAAAGCCTTATGAGAGAGGAAATTCCTGCCGATGAAAAAACTAAGAAAATGATTCTTTATAAAGCAGAAACCACGCAAAATATCAGCCTTGAATTTCTTGAGGATTTTTATCTGGGTACTGAACCTGAATTGAAGGATTTTGTGGAGCAACTGACAAAAGAGGCCTGGAGCGATCTGAGAAGAGAATGGGAACGGGCACAGCAAAATAGTATTTTCAGGAAAGACTTCAAGCCTGATTTTCTGTTGCATGTTTCCTTCAGTCTGGTTGAACTGATGAAGGATGAAAAGCTTGCCAGTCTCTATAATACCCCTCAGGAACTCATCCTTGAGTTCATAAGGTTTATGGCATATGGAATTTCACTTAAAAGTTGATGAAAAGCTACAAGAATATACCCATCGTGTTAATCCTGTCGGTCATTGTGATCCGGAGCTATTCTCAACAGGGTGATTTTGGCGGACAGCTTTCACTGTATTCCCACTATAATGGTAACAATTCATATCCGTGGTGGAGTGGTGGTAGGTACATCCCCCAGATCAATTACAGTTTTAATTTTGATACTGACAGCCGGTTTGATATGGAAGCTTCAGCCAATATATACGGCAATGCAGGGCTCAGGGATTTTCAATCTTCTTCCCTCAATGGAAATTTTAAGCCTTACAGGTTATGGGTACGGTACTCTGCCAGTCAGTTTGAACTGAGGGGTGGGCTGCAGAAAATCAATTTTGGTTCGGCAATGATATTCCGGCCCCTGATGTGGTTTGACCAGGTGGATCCCCGTGATCCCCTCCAGCTTACCGACGGGGTTTGGGGGCTACTTGCAAGGTATTACTTCCTGAACAATTCAACAGCATGGCTCTGGACCTTATATGGGAATGAACGGCCCAAAGGCTGGGAGATGACGGCAACAAACCGAAAAATACCTGAAGCAGGCGGCCGGTTGCAGGTACCTGCCGGTACAGGGGAGGCTGGTTTATCATACCATTTCAGGGCTGCCGACAGCCGCAATTTAATTGAGCAGGAGCTTCAGTATGAAAAGATCCCCGAACACCGTATTGGATTTGATGCACGTTTCGACTGGACTGCAGGTTTCTGGATCGAAGGCTCCTGGAAGAAAATGAACAGGAACATGGGCATTTTTACCAACCAGGAAATTCTGAACCTTGGAACAGACTACACTTTTAATGTAGGAAACGGGCTTTCTGTTATCTATGAACAGCTGTTTGCAGCGTTCGGTGAGAAACCTTTTGAGTCCAGGAATACTACTGTGTTTTCCTTGCTAAGCGCATCCTACCCGACAGGGTTGTTTGATAACCTCAGCCTGATCGTTTATTATGACTGGAGAAATCAGTCAGCCTACAACTTCATTAATTGGCAGAGAAAGTTCAACCATTCTGTTCTTTATGTTATAGGATACCTAAATCCAAAGGATTACCGGATTCCTGCACAGCAGGCAGGTGAGGGACTTTATGGAGGAGCAGGAATTCAGATCATGTTTGTATTCAACCATTGAGTGATATTTATATTTTATTTCAAATGAAAAACAACACCATCATCGAAATCAGGGACATGACCAAAACTTTCCCCATGGGAAAGACAAAATTTACTGCCCTTAACGGAATTAACCTGGTGCTGGGGAAAGGTGAATTTACCGGTCTGATCGGACCCAGTGGTTCGGGCAAAACTACGCTGTTGAACATTATTGGTTCACTTGATTCCCCCACTTCGGGCGAGGCAATTGTCCTGGGTCATTCCATAGGCACGCTTTCGGCAAAGGAGGCAGCAAGACTGCGGAAGGAAAGAATGGGCTTCATATTTCAAAGTTATAACCTGCTTGCTGTACATACTGTATTCGAAAATGTGGAGTTCCCTTTGCTGCTGCTGAAAAAGAGTTCTGCCGAAAGGAAAAAAATGGTTATGGATGCCCTTGAATGGGTCGGACTGACAGATAAGGTCAAATCCAAACCACCCCTGTTGTCGGGAGGTGAATGCCAAAGGGTAGCCATCGCAAGAGCAATGGTCAAAAAACCATCTTTGGTATTGGCTGATGAACCAACAGCCAACCTCGATGCAGCCAATTCTCACAACATCCTTAAAACAATGGAAAATTTGAACAGGGAGCTTGATACTACTTTTCTATTTGCAACCCATGATGAGAAAGTTATCAATTACCTGCGCAGAAAAATATACCTGCTCGACGGCAGAATCAATAAAGATGAGATAGTCGGTCAGGAAGTGGCTGTTCTTAACAGCCATCACTGACTTTCATTTTGTGATATGAATTAACAGGAAACCATTGTATGTACAAGGTATATGTGAATAAATAAAATACAAAGATGAAAACTGCTTTAAAACTTGCATATCGTAATCTCATAGGTGCCGGGCTACGGACATGGTTGAATGTGATTGTGCTGTCGTTTTCCTTTGTTGTTATTATCTGGCTGAAGGGTGTGATGGTAGGTTGGGATCACCAGGCAAAAACCGATATGACCAACTGGGAGATTGGCGGTGGTCAGTTCTGGCATGAGAATTATGATCCGTATGACCCTTTCTCCCTTGCCGGTAGTCATGCCCCCCTTCCTAAAGAATTTGAAGAGGAAATAGCACAGGGCAATATGGAACCTGTACTTGTAGTTCAGGGAACCATTTTTCCGCAGGGGCGAATGCAGGCTGTTGCCATCAAAGGGATCAATCCCAGACAGAATATTTTTCTGCTGCCCACCCACAAACTGGATACAATTGTACATGCAGTGCCGGCAGTAATAGGTGCCCTAATGGCCAGAAACCTTCAGCTAAAACAGGGCGATAATATTACCTTGCGCTGGCGTGATAGAAAAGGGACATTTGATGCAACAGAAATTGTCATTACCGGCATTTTTTCAAGCAATGTCCCCTCGGTTGAAACGGCACAATTATATATTCCCCTTGAAACCCTTTGGGATATGACCTTGATGCACGGTGAAGCAACCCTGGTTACATTCAGGGACCCGGAAATAAAAAGGCCTGAAGTTGATGGCTGGATACATCGTTCAAAGGAGCAGTTGACGGCTTCAATTGACGAAATGATAAAGACAAAAACAATCGGACAGTTTGTGTTTTATTTTATTCTGTTGTTGCTGGCTATGCTAGCCATCTTCGATACACAGGTGCTTTCCATCTTCAGGAGGCAGAAAGAGATAGGCACTTATGTGGCACTGGGCTATACGCGAAGGGAAGTGGTGGGACTGTTCACGCTGGAAGGTGCCATGCATTCTGTTTTTGCTGCCCTGGTTGCAGCTGCATACGGGGTGCCTTTTCTTATATGGCAGGCCAAAGTTGGCTGGACGATGCCCATGGATGCCAGTGAATTTGGAATGGCCATTGCACAAACGCTTTTCCCGGTTTACAGTGCCGGACTGGTCATCTCAACGGTGGCAATTGTCGTAATTACTACAACCATAGTTAGTTACTGGCCTTCAAGAAAAATTGCTAAAATGAATCCGACTGAAGCTTTAAGGGGAAGAATACAATGATAAAATTTTTGTTTAAAGGGTTGTTCCGTGATAAAAGCCGCAGCCGCCTGCCTGTTTTGGTGGTTGCCACGGGAGTGATGCTAACCGTATTTATGCATACTTACATCAATGGTTTCATGGGCGATACCATTGAAATGAATGCGCGATTTTCACATGGGCATGTAAAAGTAATGACCAGGGCTTATGCCGACAACATAAGCCAGGTGCCAAATGATCTTGCATTGATGTATGTCAGCCTGTTGCTTGAGGAATTGAATGACCGGTTCCCGGGAATCAGATGGACACCCAGGATCCAGTTTGGCGGGCTGGTTGATGCTCCTGATGAAACAGGTGAAACCCGTGCCCAGGGGCCTTCCATGGGTATGGGAATTGATCTTCTGTCGCCTCGAAGCAGTGAAGCGGCACGACTGAACCTTCAAAACTCTGTTGTGACGGGCAGGATAATACAAAACAGCGGGGAAGCACTTTTAAGCCATTCATTTGCACAAAAGCTGAATGTGGGAATTGGTGATGTTGTTACCCTGCTGGGTACTACCATGAACGGAAGTATGTCGATGTACAATTTTAAGGTGGCAGGAACAGTATCTTTTGGTGCAGAAGCGCTCGACCGGGGGGCCATTATTGCGGATATTGCTGATGTTCAGGCTGCACTCGATATGCAGGATGCAGCCGGTGAAATACTCGGATTCTTTGATTCGGGGTTTTATGATGATGAACAGGCCGTTGAACTTGCAGGAACATTCAATGCTTCTTATGATGATGACCAGGATGAATACGCACCCGTAATGAAATCCCTCAGCGAGCAGGGTAGTATGGGGCAGTATGTTAAACTGTCGGAAGTGTGGGGCGTTTACATAACTGTTGTCTTCATCATTGCAATGGCCCTGGTGCTTTGGAATGCCGGTCTGCTGGGTAGCCTTCGCCGTTATGGGGAATTTGGCGTCAGGCTTGCCATGGGGGAAGAAAAAAATCATGTTTACCTTTCGCTGGTTTATGAATCCATATTTATAGGAATTACCGGTACAATAGCGGGAACTGCAACCGGACTGTTCTTTTCGGCACTGGTGCAGAAATATGGAATTGATATATCAGGAATGATGGAGGGTGCATCCATAATGATTCCTTCTGCAATCAGGACACGAATAACCCCGGTTGACTATTACATTGGTTTCATACCCGGATTGTTCTCCACGGTTATCGGATCGATGCTGGCAGGTATAGGTATATACAGGCGGAAAACCTCTCAGCTGTTTAAGGAACTTGAAGCCTGATTTTTTTATTTACGGGTAACGTATACATTTTTTAATTTCAACCGATAATGGATTATAAGGTGAAAAAAATATGAAAATGAATAATATGAAAAGTGTTCTTACATCCATATTTGCCATTATTACAATTTATGTGGCCGCTCAGCCTGAAGCCCTTGATATTCTTAAGGAAATCGACCAGAACATGTCATCGGAAAACAGGGTATTCGAATCTTCTATGACAATTCATGGTAAAAGGAGCAGCCGGACTGTTACTTCTAAAACCTGGTCTGTAGGCGATAAAAAATCTTTTACGGAATATCTTTCTCCGGCACGTGAACAGGGAACAAAAATGCTGAAGCTTGAGAATCAGCTTTGGATCTATTCGCCCTCAACCGACCGCACCATTCAGATTTCGGGGCATATGCTGCGCCAGTCGGTAATGGGATCAGACCTTTCATATGAAGATATGATGGATGACCGGAAACTTTCGGAGACTTATGATGCGGTTGTTACCGGTACTGAAGACATGGATGGACGCAAAACCTGGCTGCTTGAACTCACTGCCAAAGTGGATGATGTGGCCTACGCAAAAAGGAAATTATGGGTCGATGCGGAAAGGTATGTTCCGCTCATGGAGGAACTTTTTGCAAAAAGCGGACAGTTGCTTAAGAGATCCACCTTAAGCGGAGTAGTGCAAAAGCAGGGTAGGTGGTTTCCTACAAAAATCATTTTTAAAGATATGCTGAAACAGGGCGATGGTACTGAATTTGAAATCACAGATATCCTTTTTAACCAGGATATTCCTGACCATATTTTCTCTAAGGCTTCATTGAAAATGTAGGCCGGAATCACGAAAAGACCTCATTCAAAACTTTGAGTGATTTGATATCTCCAAGTTGTTCAAAGTGTAGCTGGTAATACTCCAGGATCTTATTTGTAAGATATCCCCGCATGTTTCTGGTAATATGAAGCTGTCCGATCTCCGAAATGTTTAACATGGAAAGTGTGATCAGCTTTCCGGTTGCTTCCTTGTTCATAAAAAAAGGATGTGATGGCTCAAATGGTGCTATGGCTCCTTTCTTCATGTCGAACCAGCCTTCGAAGCCTGATTTTTTCATATCAGGCATGATTCCTAGAAACTCAGTAAGCCTGAAAAGAAACCACAGGTGAAAATTGGCTGCACTTCCTTCAGCCAGATCGAAAAACAATAGTGAGTTTCTTATAAAATCAAATAAATCAGGCACACTTTCCTGTTCCCTGAGGGTTTTTAAAAGGACTTCAGCCAGAAACAATGCCTGCGATGATTTGGATATTTCAAACGGGATATTCTGGTATACCGGGTCATTTTTAATCTCCCTGATCCGCTGTACTTCCCTTGTGTCCTTCTGGTATGCTACCATATTTACCATAAAAAGAGGCTGAAGGATTCCTGTTTTAATTTTGGATTTCCGGCTGTTCGAAATGTTCAGTATATAAGCCTGGCGGCCTGAACTCCGGGTGTAAATTGTAGCTATTACACTGTTGTCACCATATTTTATGAAATGCAGTACGATTCCTTCTGTTGTAACGAGCATCTCATTTTATTTTTACAGGTGAATGCATTAGTGCTGCTGTAAATTTTTCAGTGGATGAACAGTAATTTTTCAACATGGGTATTTTCCCCAGACCTGTCGGTACAAAAAACAAGGTAAACTCCCGTTTTTACGCGGTTTCCATTCAGGTTTCTGCCATCCCACACTGCCTGGCCACCAAGGGATGTACCTTTGTGTACCAGGTTACCGCTGATATCGGTGATCTTTACATCTGTATCTTCTACAAGTCCGGTAATGGTTACCGAACCATCCCAGGTTTCCCTTACCGGATTCGGATAAACATATACTCCGGCAAATGCATCATTGCCTGCAATGGCATCACCTTTATATGAAATCAGACCTTCACTTGTACCAATGAAAACTTCTCCATTTTTCGGATTGATTGCCAGTGCTGTAATGTTGTTGGAAAGCAGGGGAGAGTTTTCGGTGGTAAAATGCACAACTTCTTTATCGCCGTTCTCAGAAACAAGGTAAACCCCTGAATTCCGGGTTCCGATCCATTTACGGTTGGCACCATCGACAGCAATGGCTGTTATGGTTTCTGTTTCCAGCAGGGGGTGATACAAGCCGTCGTTGAGGTCAAGACTTGGTTGCACGGCATACAGGTTGCCGGCTTCCCAAATACGACGGGGATTGTTATAAACAGCCACTCCCATTGAGGTGCCGATCCAGATGGCTCCTTCATGGTCTTCAGCAATACTGTACACATCGTTCATGCGGTTTACGATTTCCTCACGCCCGTTGTTAAAATAGGATGTAACCTGAAGCCGTTTTTTTTCCGCACCTGTCGGTCCAATTACATAGACATCATGGCCCCTGGGGATCAGAATCCACTTGTCGTCGTTTTGGGTGACGATCATTTTTCCAATCTGATTGCTCCTGACTTCAGCCATAGAAAATGATTCCCATTTGCCGTCGGCTGAAAGTTTATGTAAATTGTTTTGAACCTCTGAATTTGTTACCCACAGGCTGCCTTCCGAATCAAATGCAATCCCCCCGATTCTCACAAAAACAGCCAGTGAATCATTTTGGATGGCTGATTGAAGCGGGCTGTTGTTATAGGAATATCTGTTTATAAATTCACCATTGCGAAACTCCAGCAGTCCACCGCCCCAACTTGCAACAAACAGATGTTCCGGGTCGGAAGGATTTATTGCAATTTCCACGATATCGTGAAAACCAACCATTTCAGGAACATTTCTGCCCGAGAAAGTGGTCCAGTCACCATTCCGGAAATGGTGAAACCTCGGCAGTTGCCATAAATTTGACCATGAGCCGGTTCTTCCCCCGGGTGCCACCCACAGATCCTGGCCTGCTGCGAATAGTGAAAATACCCGGTTGTCACCGGGCCCTATTGGAACCACCCGTTCTGCCGATTGTCCCGCAAGGCGGACAAGCCCCTGCCAATAGTCAGCAATCCAGATTGACCCATCACTGCTGATTCCTGCACTGCGTGGTGCAATATCAAGTAATGTTTCACCTGTAAAGGGATAATTTCTCACCACCCCGGGAACCTGTCCATCTCCGATGATGTAAATTTCATTTCTTCCGGCAATGGCCAGATAGTTTCCAAATACCTGTGCATCATGAACGTAACTGACCTGTTGAAAATATGGAACCCAGTCGCTGCCGCTAAGCGTATATAGTTCATCCTGCCCGTTTTCATTCGGATTGTAGTTCACAATCAGGTTCTCGTTATAAACTATCAGATGGTTGAATTTTTGACCTGCATGTGGAATGTCATTTACCTGCTGCCAGTTCCGGTAATCAGCCAGCTGAGGATTTTCTGAATCAGCTCTGTACAGCCCGTTATTGGTGGCAGCATATATCCATGATCCTGATTTTTCAGTATCATTTACACGGATTGCATCACCTGCCGGCCCTATATACCAGGTGTCTCTGATCTCCTTCGCAGGAAGGTTAACAACTACAATCCCAAAACCACAAGACAGATAGGCTTCACTTCCTGAAAAGGAAATGTTGTAAATATTCATGTCACCAGTCATCTGTTTCCGGAGGATATCCGAAAGATTGGTGATGCTGTTCTCGTAAACCAGGTCAATATTGCTGTTATTGTAGGCAACTACAAGGACATTATTTTCATCGCTCCAGGCTATCGTGCGTATGCCAAAATCACTGAGGCCGTTCACACGTGTAAGCTTATTGATGCTGTTATCCTGCAGATCATAACTGAATAACCCCCCTTCGGTAGCACAATAAACCTTCTGCCCTGCGACGGCAATTTTTAATCCATTGGTGTAGGAGAGATATTCCTGCCACTTGCTTTCGCCCTTTTGGGCAAAAACATGCACCGACAGTAATAATGATGCTGCAATCAACAAGATTTTTTGCATAGATTCTATTTGTTTTCCAGATGAAGTAAATATTCTACAAGTTTTTGAACTGCCATGGCCCTGTGACTGATCCTGTTTTTATCTTCAAGGTTCATTTCGGCAAAGGTTTTATTATACCCGGCCGGCATAAACACCGGATCGTACCCAAATCCTGAACCGCCTTTCTTCTGCCGGGTAATTTCTCCTTCCACAATGCCCTCAAACTGCTTTTCATTGCCATTCAGCACCAGGGAAATAACAGTTCTAAAACGCGCCTTTCGTTGATTTATTTTTTCAAGTTTATGTAAAACCTTGTCCATATTTGCCCGGGGATCTTTGTTCTCACCGGCATACCGTGCAGAATAAACACCCGGTTCACCACCAAGTGCTTCAATCTCAAGTCCGGTGTCATCGGCAAAACATGAATAGCCATATTTTTCAAAAACATACATGGCTTTTTGACTTGCATTTCTTTCCAAAGTGGGTTGCTCCTCTGGTATTTCTTCGTTACAGCCGATGTCCTTCAGGCTAAGAAGCTCAAATTCATTCCCAAGCATTGCCTGAATTTCCATGAGTTTATGTTGATTGTTTGTTGCAAATACAAGCTTCATATCCGTAAAAATATTAGTTTTCAGAAATACAATATGTAATCTTAATATCCGGCGTGCTGCCGGGATGCTGAAATACCATATCGTTTCAACTCATTGTTTCTTCTTTCACTTTGTGGTAAAATTAAGGAAAAAAGTCAAAGGCATCTATCTTCAGCCTTATGGTGGTATATTTGATAACAATCATGAAACAGGCTTCCCTGACATGTAAACTATTCCAGGGCAATCAGGGAAGAATAATTTCTTAAAAATTACCAAAATCTATTGACCGCAGTGGTCTTCGCCTCTCATTTGCAGGATTTGGAGGGTGCGGTATACTTTAGCCGGGGAATTATACCATTCCGGAATAAACAAGCTTTATTCACAAATTTTTGTGGATAAATATTTCTGCGAACGCTTTATCGCCGGTGTCATTATCCTTAACTTCGCTTAACTGTAAAATGAAATAATATGCCTTACCGCCGACTGCCTACTACAGATAAAGCGAGGCTTCGCGCACTGGAAGCAGCCCTGCAGATTGCTGCCGACCGCGATGCCGGAAAACTTGCATTCTCAAAAAATACACTTGCCGAACTGAAAAATGTCAAGGCAAATTTTGAAAATCACCTGACCCATCATGAGCTTGATGTGAAAATTGAATCCGAAAAAATTGCAGTCTACAGGGCATCTTTAGAAAAAGCCCGCTTGTATGTTTCTCATTTCATACAGGTGCTGTATATGAATATCGAAAGGGAGGAACTTAAGGAGGAGGTGTTGTCGTTTTATGGTTTAGAGGATAACGGACGCAAAGTACCTTCTCTTGCTACAGAGCAGGAAGTACTCAATTGGGGTCGGATAATCATCCAGGGTGAACAAAAAAGGATGCAGAAAGGCGGCAGTCCGATCTATAACCCATCGATTGCACTGGTGAAGGTCAGGGTAGAAGATTTTTACGAAGCATCCATATTTCAGCATAACCTTAAAAAGAATACGCTCCGTTCCTATGAAAAGATGCAGATGCTGCGTAAAACAACAAATGAATTTATCAGCAGGATGTGGAGTGAAATAGAAGAAAACCTTGGAACCCTGCCTCCAAAGCATAAACGGCAGCGGGCCCAGGAATATGGGGTGGTTTATGTATTCAGACGGAATGAAAAGAAAAAGCTGAAAACTGAAGGTCTCCAGGTTGACCTGCTGTTTGATTTCAATTAAATGTAGTTTTTACAATATCTTCTCACCCAAAATTTTATTTTTGCAGGGAATCAGCAAAACCTGCATCATGAAATTTGTATTTATTTTTCTTTCATTGGGATTTTTGGTGTTTTCCTGTAACCTGGACCAAAATGAGAACCGGAGGCATAGAACCCGTTTCACAAAAGAGTGGAAGTTTATTCTCGACGATTCTGACCTTTTTTCAAATACTGATTTTGATGACACAGGGTGGAGGGTTCTGAACCTGCCGCATGACTGGAGCATTGAAGGAAACTTCAGCCGGGAACATCCTGCAACTCCGGGAGGTGGAGCATTGCCTGGCGGCACAGGATGGTACAGGAAATCATTTAAACTTCCTGAGGAGGACAGGGAAAAACTTGTATTTATTGATTTCGACGGAATATACCAGAAAGGGGAGGTCTGGCTGAACGGACAAAGGCTGGGAATGAGGCCATACGGCTACAGCTCTGTCAGGTATGACCTTACTTCCCATCTCCGGTTTGGAAATGAGGAAAATGTACTGGCAGTGAAAGTTGATAATTCCGAACAGCCTAATTCACGCTGGTACTCAGGTTCGGGCATTTACCGCAATGTGTGGCTGGTGAAAACGGGCAGGCTTTTTATACCGCAATGGGGAACTTACATAACAACTCCTTCGGTTGACGGGCATCAGGCAACGGTTTCTGTTGAAACTAAGCTGGAAAACCGGCTGGATGGACCTGTTGACCTGGTTCTTAAAACAACATTGTTTGGGCCGGACGGAGATAAAATAGTTGAGACTGAAACCTCAGAACAGCCTTTTACTGATCACGAAAAAGTCTTTGTTCAGGAAATGAAGGTGGACAACCCACAATTATGGAGTATTGAAAATCCTGCTCTTTATAAGGCAGTTTCAGAAGTATACAACCATGGGAAATTAACCGACAGCTACGAAACAAGTTTTGGAATCAGGTATTTTCATTTCGATCCCCTTAAAGGATTTTTTCTGAATGGAAAAAATGTAAAATTGCTGGGCGTTTGTCAGCACCATGATTTAGGGTGCCTGGGAGCAGCCATTAATACCCGGGCACTGGAAAGGCAGCTTGAAATTCTCAGGGAAATGGGATGTAATTCAATACGTACCGCTCATAACCCACCCGCTCCTGAGTTGCTTGAATTGTGCGACCGCATGGGGTTTGTCGTTCAGAATGAAACCTTTGACATGTGGCGCAAGAGAAAAACACCTTTTGATTATTCCCGTTATTTTCCTGAATGGCATGAACGCGATTTGACCGACCACATCCTGCGCGACAGGAACCACCCCTCGGTAATGATGTGGAGCATCGGCAATGAAGTGCTCGAACAATGGGAACATGTACAGGCCGATACGCTGGATATTCAACAGGCAAACCTGCTTCTTAATTTTGAAAAAAATGTAGATCAGAGCATCATCAATTCAGGCAGTATGTCGGTGAATTCACTCCTGACAACCAAACTGGTAAACCTGGTAAAAAGTATCGATCCTTCACGTCCGGTAACTGCCGGAAGCAATGAGGTCAATCCATGGAACAACCTTTTTAAGTCAGATGCACTGGATATATATGGGTTTAATTATCATCACCAGAATTTTGCCTCCTTCCCGGAGAATTATCCGGGTAAAAGCTTACTTATAAGTGAATCCACTTCAGGGCTCATGACGCGGGGGTTCTATCAGATGCCATCAGACAGTATGTTTATCTGGCCCGATAGTTATCCTCCCACCGGCAAGCCTTTTGGAAACCCTGAACACCAGTGTTCAGCATACGATAACTGTCATGTGCCATGGGGATCAACCCATGAGGAAAGCTGGAAAATTGTAAAGAAATACGATCATATAGCAGGTACCTATATCTGGACAGGATTCGATTACCTGGGTGAACCGACTCCATACTGGTGGCCGGCACGTAGCAGCTATTTCGGCATTATAGACCTGGCCGGGTTTCCCAAGGATATCTATTACATGTACCAAAGTGAATGGACTGAAAAGGATGTGTTGCATGTTTTTCCTCACTGGACAGGATGGGAGCCGGGACAAATGGTGGATATATGGGCATACTCCAGCGCCCCGGAAGTTGAATTGTTCCTGAACGGGAAATCATTGGGCAGCCGGGTGAAAAGTGAAGAAGACCTGCATCTGACGTGGCGAGTACCTTTTGAACCTGGTACACTTAAAGCCGTGTCACGTTCCGGGGGAGCAGTTGTCCTTGAAAGGGAACTGGTGACTGCAAGTCAACCTGCTGTGTTGAAAGCTACAGCCGACAGAAACGCAATTTCAGCCGATGGATACGACCTTTCATTCGTTACAATTGAGGTTTTTGATGAAAAAGGAAACCCTGTTCCAACTGCTGATAATTCCATTACCTTCACCATAGATGGAGGTGCTTCCATAGCGGGTGTCGATAATGGCAACCCCATCAGCCATGAACACATGAAGGGTTCCTCCATTAAAGCTTTTAACGGAAAATGCCTTGTGGTGGTGCAGGCCGGGGAAAAACCTGGTAAGGCAACATTAAACGCATCATCAGAAGGAATACAGGGGATGACTTTTGAAATTACACTAAATTGATATCAATTTGGAATCTTTTAAGGCATAAATTAATAATTAACATGATGAAATTTAAATATTTGTTTATTCTATTCGTACTGTTGGGTTTTTCTGCAAATTCATTTGCACAGCTCCCCTTGTCATCGGGAGCGCCCAACAACAGGCTTCTGAACGATGCACTGGATATCAGCGAGGATTTCTACAATTTTGCCAATACCTACTTTGTAGCCGACAGCCTTGTCAGTTTTAATCCACAAACTGGTAGTGGGAAAGTAAAATGGATACGGCATCAGTTCCGTACACGGCATGCATTTAACAATACGCTTGCCGGGTTAAGCCCGGTTGAGGGGAATGAATTTCCGGGGGTGGAGTATGAAACACATCCTAAACTGGATTTTGCCCTTGAATTTGTTTCGCCAAAAACTGTCAGGATTCGCATGAAATCAGGGGTGGAAGTAAAGTCAGATGAAGAATCCCTGATGCTTGTCAACGGTGTTGCACCTAAAGATAATTCCTGGAAACACACAAAGATTGAAGGAGGGCACCGCTATACCAGCCAGTTCGGTTCTGTGATCCTGAGGGAGCATCCGTGGCATGTTGAGTTTTACGATGCACAGGGAAAACTGCTGACCCGGACAAACCATTCATCAGACAACACCGGCACCTATACACCGGTTACTCCCTTTTCCTTTGTAAGAAGGGCTTCTGATTATTCAAGGAGCATGAACGCCGTGTTCAGCCTTTCACCGGGTGAAAAGATTTTTGGCACAGGTGAAAACTTTAAGGGCCTCGACAAGCGGGGACAGAAAGTAGTTCTGTGGATCGATGACCCCAATGGTGTTCAGAATGAAACCATGTACAAACCCATTCCTTTTTTTATGAGCAACCGCGGATACGGGATATTCATGCACACTTCGTCGCCGATCTCGCTTGATTTTGGAAAGTACTTTAACGGTGTGATGTCGCTGATGATTGGAGATGAAGCACTTGATCTGTTTGTTTTTCTGGGCGAGCCGAAAGACATCCTGGATGAATATACCAGCCTGACAGGAAAGGCACAGATGCCTCCGCTCTGGTCATTTGGGCTTTGGATGAGCCGCATAACTTATTTTTCAGAAGAGGACGGCAGAAAGGTTGCCAATCTGCTGCGTCAAAACCGCATACCCAGTGATGTTATTCATTTCGATACAGGTTGGTTTGAAGTCGACTGGCGCAGCGACTATAAATTTGCCCCTTCAAGGTTTAAAGATCCTGCAGGGATGATAAAAGACCTCGACAAGATGGGTTTTAAAACCAGTTTATGGCAGTTGCCTTACTTTGTTCCAAAGAATGACCTGTTTCCTGAAATACTAGAGAAAGGCCTTTATGTAAAAAATGCAAAAGGCAACCTGCCATACGAGGATGCAGTGCTCGATTTTTCCAATCCCGATGCCATTGCCTGGTATCAGGATAAACTGCGTGGTCTTCTTGAACTGGGTGTGGGTGCCATTAAGGTCGATTTCGGTGAAGCAGCTCCTGCCGATGGCATCTATGCATCAGGCAAAACCGGCTTTTATGAGCATAACCTTTACCCATTGAGGTATAACAAAGTGGTGGCTGATGTTACCAAAGAGGTAACCGGCGACAACATTATCTGGGCCCGTTCAACCTGGGCCGGAAGCCAGCGTTACCCCCTGCACTGGGGTGGTGATGCAGCCAATACAAATACTGCGATGGAGGCTACCCTCCGTTCCGGACTGTCGATGGGACTTTCAGGGTTTACTTTCTGGAGCCATGACATAGGTGGGTTTGTAACGAGGACCCCTGAAGATATTTATCGCCGGTGGCTTCCCTTTGGAATGCTATCTTCACATTCGCGTACACATGGTGCTCCACCGAAGGAGCCCTGGGAATACAACGAAAGTTTTAACAATGCCTTCAGGCTTGCTACCGAAATGCGTTATAAGCTGATGCCGTATATTTATGCCCAGTCGAAACATTCGGCTGAAAACGGATTGCCCATGATGCGTGCGCTTTTCATTGAATATCCGGATGATGCAGGCGCATGGCTGGTCGATGATGCCTATCTGTTCGGTGCCGACATGCTGGTAGCTCCTCTGTTCGAAAGCGTGGAAAGCCGCGATGTATACCTGCCCGGTGGCAAATGGATCGACTACCAGACCGGTAAAGTGTATAACCCGGGCTGGCATCATATAAAGGCTGGCGAAGTACCTGCCGTTATACTGGTCCGCGATGGTGCCGCCATTCCACATATCGGACTGGCACAATCGACAAAAGATATGGACTGGTCTAACCTGGAACTGAGGGTTTTTGCCTCTGATTCACGCACAGCAAAAGGTTTTGTATGCCTGCCATCCGACCAGAACCTGGTGGAAGTTGAGCTTCAGCGGTCAGGTAACAGGTTCAGCTTGAAATCCAACCCGCTTCAGCAACAGGGAGTAAAATTGAATGTGAAGTAGTTTCATATAGTATCAAGATTAAGAGTATCAAGACACAAGACAGGAAAAAAGCACTTAATAAGCGCTCTTGTCTTGTGTCTTGTGTCTCAAAATCTTGTGTCTCTCTTAGTATCAGGATTAAGAGTATCAAGACACAAGACAGGAAAAAAGCACTTAATAAGCCTTCTTGTCTTGTGTCTTGTGTCTAAACATCTTGTGTCTCTCTTAGTATCAAGATAAAGAGTATCAAGACACAAGACAAGAAAAAAACAACCAAAAGAATCTCTTGTCTTGTGTCTTGTGTCTAAACATCTTGTGTCTCTCTTAGTATCAGGATTAAGAGTATCAAGACACAAGACAGGAAAAAAGCAACCAAAATGATCTCTTGTCTTGTGTCTTGTGTCTAAACATCTTGTGTCTCTCATAGTATCAAGATAAAGAGTATCAAGACACAAGACAGGAAAAAAGCACTTAAAAAGCCTTCTTGTCTTGTGTCTTGTGTCTAAACATCTTGTGTCTCTCTTCTCACTAATTTGTACCTGATTTCTTTGTATCTTTCGAATATCCAATTAAAACCATGATATCATGAAGAAACTGAACCTTTTGCTTTCTGTGGTGGTACTTTTAGCCATTAGCTCCCAGTCAATGAGCCAGGGTTATAAAAATTTCAAATCTGCCGTTTATTGCCGTGCATACGAAGTTGAAAAGATGGGTGATCTTAACTGGCTCAATGCTGTATGGGATACCCTTTCCAAACAGGTGCATGTCGATAAAATTTATCTCGAAACCCATCGAGACCTGCTGATTGTGGATGATAAAACCCTTGAAACCGCTATTCTGTTCTTCAAGGGTAAGGGGATAGAAGTCGGAGGGGGTATCACATATACCATCGATGAAAGCAACAATTTTGAAACCTTCTGTTATACCAATCCGGGGCACCGTAAAAAGGTTCAGGAGATTGCCGAACACACTGCACGTCATTTCGATGAATACATCCTCGACGACTTTTTCTTTACAAGCTGCAAGTGCGATTTGTGCATTGAAGCCAAAGGAGATAAAAGCTGGACTGAATACCGTCTGGATCTGATGAAAAATGCAGCGGTTGATCTGGTGATCCATCCTTCAAAAAAAGTGAATCCCAATGTCGAAGTGGTGATAAAGTATCCCAACTGGTATGAGCATTTTCAGGGCCTGGGCTTTAATCTTGAAGAAGAACCCCGTCTGTTTGACGGATTGTATACAGGCACTGAAACCCGTGACCGGTCGGGAAATCAACATCTGCAGCAATATCTTGGATATACGGTTTTCAGGTATTTTGAAAACCTGAAACCGGGAAACAACCGGGGAGGCTGGGTCGATACAGGCGGATTGCGCTATATGGACCGTTATGCCGAACAACTTTGGGTAACCCTGTTTGCCAAAGCACCTGAAATAACTCTATTCGACATCAGGCAGCTGCAATATCCAATGAGGGAAAACCTGCGTGCCCCATGGCAGGGAAGTGGCACAAGTTTTAGCTATGATGAGATGAAAAAACCGTTGAAACAGTCCGATGGTTCAATGTTTACACCTAAAACGATGGCACGGGCTGCAGGTTATTCCCTGGAGGTTGTTGATGAGGTGCTTGGCGTTCTTGGAAATCCAGTTGGTGTAAAATGTTATAAGCCTTATCATTCAGTGGGAGAAGATTTCCTTCAGAATTATTTTGGAATGATAGGTATCCCCATCGACCTGGTGCCTGAATTTCCTGAAAATGAGCCGGTGGTATTGCTGACTGAAACCGCATCATTCGACAAGGATATTGTGTCAAAGATTAAAAGGCAGCTGACGCGTGGTGGAAATGTTGTTGTTACCTCAGGTTTTTATCAATCTATGCAGGGGAAAGGAATTGAGGACATAGCAGAACTTCGCATCACAGAAAGAAAAGCTGCTGTGAAGGAGTTTGCAGCAGGCTGGGCTCCACCTTCATTTTCTGAAAAAGAAATGATCATACCGCAGATGAATTACCTGACCAACGATTCATGGGAAACCATTTCAGCCATCGATGATACGAATGGCTGGCCTCTCCTTCATTCGGCTGATTATTCAAAAGGAAAATTCTATGTGTGGACAATTCCTGACAACTTCATAGATCTGTACTACCTTCCGGCGCCTGTGCTTGACCGTTTACGGCAGGTCATTGCCGGGAACATGGCTGTGCAACTGGAAGGTCCGGGTGAAGTAAGCCTGTTTGCATATGACAATCATTCCTTTGTTATTCATTCATTTCTGGATGAAGATGTAAAGGTGAATGTCTGTATCGATCAAAATACATTGCAAATTAAAGACGCAGCAACAGGTGCAATTCTTTCAGGCAACCGCAGGGAGGCTCCCGTGCGCAGGAACCGTAAATATGGGAAGGATGTTTCTGTGTTTGAAGTCACCCTTAACCCCCATTCCTTTAAGGCATTTACGTACTGATGTAATCAGGTTCTTTATCCCTGTTGTCCCTTCTGATCAGCAATATCAGCAGGATGACCATCCCCAGGCTCAGGAAGGCGGCATAGTAACTTCCGGCACCGGCGCCGATTTCCTCCAGTTCCGGGTTAATGATGCCGCGGTCGATCAGGTACATGGCAATCACGGCAAATGCATTGTTGAAAAAATGGGCAATGATGGGCAACCACATAGATCCGCTCCAAACCAGCAGGTATCCGAACAATACGCCCAGAAGCATGCGGGGTATAAAACCATAGAACTGAATATGCAGTGCACTGAAAAGGATGGCTGAAATCCAGATGCCCCAGTGGTGGCTGCGGGTCCATTCGGTGAAAATACGCTGAATGACACCTCTGAAAAGCAGTTCTTCACCTATGGCCGGCAGAAGAGCGATCATGAAAAGGTTGAACATCAACCCACCAATATTCTCAACTTTCAAAAATGCCTTAGTAAGTTCTTCTGCTCTCTCCTCGGCATTCTTCATCCAGTCTTCAACTCCTGAAGCCCATTCAGGAAAATGCATCTGGTTGTTCAGTTCCCCTGTAAAGTTGATAACAGGCAGCGCAAAGAATATGAGTGCGATGACAAGCAGGGATGAAACAGGGGTTACCTTTCTGTCGAGGAAGAGGTAATCAGTTATGCTGTGGTGGAACATTGAAGCAAGGATAAAAGGAGGGATGATGAACAGTCCGAATGACTGCACAACCTGGAAGAACTTGAGCAAACGGATGGTTTCAGGGCTTGAAAGATCGGTCAGTGAAGCCATGTTCATCACAGTCTCCAGTCCGAATACCGGGATGGCTGCTATGACCGACAATGCCAGGAACAATAAAAAACTGACAAGGATGATGAAAACAGAAAATATCAGCCGGGAAAAAGGATGAATGTCGCGAAATGCATGTAGCCTCATGATGGTCAATTTTGATGCAAATATACGGAAAGCTTCATAATGTATGGAAAAATCCGGGAGGTGGAATGATTACATATGATTTTTTATCGGTTATCACACAAGGGAACACATGAACCCCACGCAATGGATTGTATATATTTCTTACAACCCTACTTTATAATTAATCGCACCCGCTTGATTTTCAGCAAAAATCAAACAATTTTTATTTTTAACCTACCGGAGGTTCTTTCCCAAAGTTATATATTTTGATTTTCGGTTGAATACAGTGGGGACTTAATAGAAAACCAACAACTGGAACCTTTACTGACCATAAAAACCTTATTTGTAGTTAAGGTTCTGCCAATATCAGACTATTGCTTCAACCCGCCTGTTGTTATTTAATCCGGTTGCTTTTTGGAGGCTTTGGTGCTTTTTGTTTTTCCATAATTTGTTGAAAAATAGCGGGTTTCGCAATGACGTCTCTGCTGTATCCGGGGGGTAGGAGCAGGCGCGGAGCGCATGCTCCTCCCCCCTTAACCCACAAGCGACACCGTTATTGCGCGGGAGGAGGCACGACGAACAAAGCATGCCTGCTGGACAGGCCAGGCAATCTGTTGAACCTGGCAGGCGGCTTTATCGGTGAGATTAAACGGGTAGACACATTGTTTTGTGGAATTTGGTGTTATTGGTGGTTTAGTGGCAGAATTTGAAGTTCGCTAATGAGAAATTGACACAGTTTCACAGATTAAAGAAGTCACAGGGGTCTGTTCGGGCCGATAACCGTATTTCAGTTAATTACTTACTATATTACTAATCGCACCCGCTTGATCATCTTCTGTTTCCACCTGGCCTACAACCTCCTTATTTTGATATTCCTGAACATGGTCAACCCACCATGGTCCTGCAACCCGATATGCCCTTTTTTTGCTGAGCCGTAATGAGGCATGTGTCTCCATTTGCTGTTTTTAACGTGTTCATGCCAGTCATCACTCCATAATTCATATTCCAAAACCTTTGTGCCGTTCAGCCAGTGCTCCACATTTGAACCCTTCACAATCAGCCGGGTTTTATTCCATTCACCATCGGAAACCAATTTTACATTATCAGGCGCATAGAGCTCCCACGCGGCACCTGCATGCTGTACCTCTTTCAACTCCTGCACCCAACCCCTGTCATCGGTAAGCTGATATTTTGGGCCTGATTCATAAATGGCATTGACGATTCCTTCCTGGACATGAAAAAAAATGCCTGATTGGCTTTGGGGCATGATTTTCCATTCAAGATAAAGCTCAAAATCAGTGTATTCTTCAATGGTTATAATATCTCCGCCGTAGTTGGTGTCATCCCCTGAATTGTGCACTGTCCCATCAATGATCTTCCACCCGGTTACACTGCCGCCATTGAATGTTTTCCATTTGTTGAGCGACTGCCCGTCGAACAGAAGTTCCCAACCATCCCTTTGTTCCTTTCCTGTAAGGGTGTTCGGCTCAGCATCTGCCATGCAGCCATGCAATGCTGCCGCCATCACTGCCGGAATCAGAAAACCAAAACGCTTCATGATTGATCAACCTGGTTTTTAATTTAGACGCGCCGCAAAATTAATGAATCGCCAGTACATTCTAAATGAAAAACTTAAAAATCGTCCGGGTACTGCCCGCCTTTCATGGGAGGGGTCATACCCCTTTCCTGTGGAGAGTATGGAAAAGGTCGTCACAGATGTCCTGATTCTGGTTCGGGTGGGTTAAAATCCCAATTTTTCATATAAAAGTATATACCAAGCCTATGCTAAATTCAATTTAAATTCAATATAAACTCAACGTTAATTCAATATAAACTCAATAATAGTTGAATTTACATTGAGTTAAAGTTGAGTTTACAATGATTTTGGTAAGAATCAGTCGTAGGCTGATTCACCAGCTGAACTTACAGTCAGCAGGTGAAGGGAAACTGCTGAACTTACAGTCAGCAGGTGAGGACAGCTTACCGGTAGTTCAGGTTCGCTGAGATGAATTTTTCAATGAAATCCATAGGTTTGCCCTTACGACGTGCATAGTCAGCCACCTGGTCGAGGCCTATTTTTTCAAGGCCGAAGTATCGCGACTGCGGGTGTACAAAATATTCACCTGATACGGATGCATTTGGATACATCGCAAAATGCTCAGTCAGGGTGATGCCTGACTTTTCTGCCTCAATCAGCCTGAACAGGTTTTCTTTTTCGGAATGCTCGGGACAAGCAGGATAGCCTATGGCCGGACGTATTCCCTGGTATCTGACTTTCTGGAGTTCATCCTGGGTCAGGTTTTCATCGGGAGCATAACCCCAGTATTCTTTCCTGACCTTTTCGTGCAGCAGTTCGGCAAATGCTTCGCTGAGCCGGTCGGCCAATGATTCGAGCATGATGGCACGGAAGTCGTCATGATCTTTTCTGTACATCTCTTTCCACGGTTCGATACCGATACCTGCAGTGGTTGCAAATCCCCCGCAGTAATCGGCTTTCCCTGAACCAACGGGGGCTACGAAATCTGAAAGGCAGAGGTTGGCTGCATTTCCTTTTTTCTTTTCCTGTTGCCTGAGGTGGTAAAACCTGCCCAACTCCTTCGTTCTGGATTCATCCTCATACAGGATAATGTCGTCGCCATCGGAATTGGCGGGCCAGATTCCGAAGGAAGCGTTTGCCTGCAGCATCTTTTTTTCAATGATTTCATCGAGAAGTTCATTGGCTTCGTCATACAGTTTCCGGGCAGCCTCTCCCTGTTTTTCATCCTCAAAAATCTCAGGGTAATGGCCTTTGAGTTCCCAGGCCATAAAAAAGAAAGTCCAGTCGATATACTCGCGCAGCTCCTGCAGCGGGTAATCGATCAGGTGTTTCACCCCGGTGAACCGGGGCTTGTACATTGGGCTGTTGTCCCAGTCGATGCGTTCTTTGTTTTCACGTGCCTCATCCAGTTTCAGGTACTCCTTTGGCTTTCTTTGTCCCTGGAACGCCCTTACCTGTTCGTAATCCTCCTTCACCGATTCCAGGTATGCTGTATTGCCCGATATAAGGTTCGAAACTACGTTTACAGCAAGTGAAGCATCTTTCACATGGATGACCGGATGGCTGTATTCAGGCTCGATTTTTACGGCTGTATGTATTTTTGAAGTGGTGGCACCTCCGATCAGCAGCGGAAGGTTCATCTTACGCCGTTCCATCTCTTTGGCTATATCGACCATCATTTCAAGCGATGGAGTAATCAACCCGCTTAACCCAATGATATCCACCTGTTCCTTCAGGGCGGTATCCAGTATTTTTTCGGTCGGGACCATCACGCCCAGGTCGATGATTCCATAGTTGTTGCACCCCAGAACCACGCCTACGATGTTTTTGCCGATGTCGTGCACATCGCCCTTAACAGTTGCAAGCAATACTTTTTTCTGCTGACTGGTATCCTTCAGCCTGGCCTTGTCGGCTTCGATGTAAGGCAGCAGGTATGCTACCGCCTTTTTCATCACACGTGCCGATTTGATAACCTGTGGCAGGAACATTTTTCCTGATCCGAACAGATCGCCCACAACATTCATCCCAACCATCAGCGGGCCTTCTATGATGGTAAGCGCAGGTTGGTACTTTTTAAGTGCCTCGGCCATATCCTGTTCCACGAAATCGGGAATGCCCTTTACCAATGCATGTTCCAGCCTTTTTTCTAGGGGTTGGCTGCGCCATTCATCTACTTTTACCTCTTTTTTATCCCCCTGTTTTATCTGTTCTGCAAACTCAAGCAGCCGTTCGGTTGCATCGGGCCTCCGGTTCAGTACCAGGTCTTCTGTTCTTTCCAGCAGGTCTTTTGGGATTTCGTCATAAATCTGCAGCATTCCCGGGTTAACTATACCCATATCCAGTCCGGCTTTAATGGCATGGTACAAAAAGACTGAATGCATGGCTTCTCGTACAACATCGTTTCCGCGGAAGGAGAAGGATACATTGCTGATGCCTCCGCTTGTTTTTGCGTGCGGAAGGTTCTTTTTAATCCATTCAACTGCTTTGATGAAATCAACGGCATAATTGCTGTGCTCTTCCATTCCTGTGCCGATGGTTAGCACATTGGGATCAAAAATGATGTCTTCGGGGCGAAATTTAACTTTTTCGGTCAGGATTTTATAAGCCCTTTCACAAATTTCAATGCGCCGTTCATATGAATCAGCCTGGCCGGTTTCATCAAACGCCATGACTACAACGGCTGCCCCGAAGCGCTTTACAATTTTAGCCTGTTCGATAAACTGTTCCTCGCCTTCCTTCAGGCTGATGGAGTTCACTATGGCTTTTCCCTGCAGACATTTTAACCCTGCCTCAATGACTTTCCATTTAGAGGAGTCGATCATCACCGGCAGCCGGGCTATATCGGGTTCGGCCATCATCAGGTTCAGGAATATCACCATTTCCTTTTCGGCATCCAGCATGGCATCATCCAGGTTAACGTCGATAACCTGCGCACCATTCTCAGCCTGGTCGCGTGCAACAGCCAGTGCTTCCTCATATTTTTTATCACGGATGAGGCGGGCAAACTTACGGGAACCCGATACATTGCAGCGTTCCCCGATGTTCATAAAATTGGCTTCAGGGGTCAGGGTAACCGGCTCAAGTCCGCTCAGGCGGGTATATGCATCTTTCCTGATAACCTGGTGCGGTTTGGCACTGGCAGCCATTTTTGCAAATTCATGAATGTGATTTGGTGTGGTACCGCAGCATCCACCTATGATATTTACATAGCTGTTTTCCAGAAATTCCCTGATATTGCCGGCCATAATTTCCGGGGTTTCATCATAACCTCCAAACTGGTTGGGAAGGCCAGCGTTGGGGTGTGCGCTTACATAAAATGGTGCTTTTTGTGCCAGCTCCTTCAGATATGGCCGGAGTTCGGAGGCACCAAGCGCACAGTTCAGTCCGATGCTTAAAAGATCGATGTGTGATACCGAATTCAGAAAAGCTTCCACTGTCTGGCCTGAAAGGGTCCTTCCACTGGCATCGGTGATGGTGCCTGAAACCATCAGGTGCAATCTGATACCCCTTTCCTCCAGTGCTTCCTCAATGGCAAAGAGTGCCGCCTTGGCATTCAGCGTGTCAAAAACGGTTTCGATAAGCAGCAGATCGACTCCCCCATCCAGAAGACCTTCCACCTGCTCACGGTAGGCCTCTTTGACTTCATCAAATGTAACAGCACGGTAGCCCGGATCATTCACATCAGGTGAAAGCGAAAGGGTTTTATTGGTTGGACCAAGGGTTCCCGCAACAAAGCGGGGCTTGTCGGGGGTTTCTTCTGAATACTGGTCTGCTGCCCTGCGGGCAATTCCTGCCGAAGCCTTGTTCATCTCGTAAACCAGTGACTGCATGTTGTAGTCGGCCTGTGAAATGGTATTGGCATTAAATGTATTGGTCAGGATGATATCAGCACCCGCCTCCAGGTACTTGCAGTGGATTTCGAAAATGATATCGGGATAAGTCAGTGAAAGGATGTCATTGTTTCCCTTTTGATCGTGACTGGCATCCATCAGCAGTTTGCCACGGTAATCCTCTTCAGTCAGTTTATATTCCTGCAACAGCGATCCCATGGCACCATCGAGCACCAACACACGGGAAGCAAGTTCAGTACGGATATTCTTTTTCATCTTTATTTTTTGTAACAAGCAGTATTAAAACTGCTTTAATTATACGATTTTCTGTCCGGCAGCTATCGACGATGTTCTTTTACCGGCTTTATTTTAATATTTTTATTTCGAAATTTCCCCTCATCCCGGTTTTGTCATCACAGATAATGATCAATGACAATATTTGCGGATAATTTTCCGAATACCTGAGTGCCCCTTCTATATCTTCCGGATGTTTAACCCTGTTCCCAATGGCAGTGGCAAATGCATCGGCCAGCAAAACATCCTGACAAACAACTGCTACAGCATCTGCATTCCCGAAGCTTAGTGAAGGACCCACTGTTCCTGAAGAGGTACAGATGCCCATTTCACCCTGACCGGCTGGTATTATAAGACCGATTCTTTCCGAAAGAGGTGACTTTCCTGCATAAACAGACAAAACAAGATCATTTTTCAATAAGGTATAAATGTCGCCGCCGTTCTCTATAACCAATTCTTCCAACGAAAAGTTCTTACGGATCGATATTGCAGTTTCACGGGCAAACAGTCCGGCAACTGAGGCCATCGGACCTATACCTGCAGTTCTGCTGGCTGCTGCCATTTCCTTTGCCAGCTCAGGAGCTGATTCTGCAGGGTGGAAAGGCAGCAATGTTTTCGCGAATTCAGGATTTTGTAAGATATAGGTATCCAGTTGCTGCCGTACTTCCATTATTCTTTCCAGTGCGGCTTCTTTCATCTCTGGCCTGTATGAACCTGCATCCACGCCTATCCACAGGTCGGTCTCAAGAAATCGTGCCTCGAAGCCCGTGAAGCGGGATGAATTAAAACTTTTGCGGTAAAAACGTTCTTCATGCATTTCTGTGCAGCGGTTTCTGATGAAACTATAGTATCATTTCTCCGGTTTAATAATCATTTTTATCCACTCATATTTTGTGGATTACGACGCTTCCAAATTGGAAAGATTTTGAAGCGGCGGAGAGGGGTAAGACGCTCTGAAGCAGTGTCCTGCCTTACTTGCACTGTCTTCAGGTCCCCCTTCGGGGGATTTAGGGTGTCGTTTCGCAACGGATTTATTTTCAGGTTATAATCCAATATCCCGGGGTATATGTGTGTCCTTTCCTTGCATTTTACCTGAAGTCAATCTCGAAAAGGTGCAGCGGACAGGCGGGAATGCATAGTTCACACACCACACACTGGCTTTTATCAAATTCAAGTTTCCAGGTTTGCCTGTTCATTGTAAGGGCGCCTGCAAAGCAAACTGCTGTACAGTTGCCACAGTCGATGCACCTGAATTCCTGGAAGCGGATGCGTTTTTCCAATGGTTCGCATATCACCTGGTGGTCGGTGAGGTACTGCACGCCCTTTTCAATATTTTCTCTCTTGCCCTGGAGTTCAAGCAGAAGACTTCCCCGTTTTCCGGGATAAACTTCCGCTTTCAGGATGTTGATGCGGATGTCGTAATCGCGCACCAGGTGGTAGCTCAGGGGTTTGTCGCCACTCTCGGGCGGAAAGTTCAGTACATATCTTTTTTTAATCATTTCCTGCCTCCGTTTCCTTTAAGCTTTTAAGCGAAGTATTCTTAGGGAACATCTGCACGGGACGGGTAATTTCAAACGATCCCTGTTGCAGCCACTCTTTAAGTTCAGAAGCGATTTTCCGTGCCTTTGCCAGGCTTGAAACAGGAGCTGTCCGTATTTTCTTTCCGTCAACTTTAATGGTTCCCGACTGCAGTTGGGCATAGTTTACCTGCCCCAGTTTTGGGGTTCCCGGGGTTCCGTAATCCAGTACCGAGGTTTCGATCTGGCTGTTGGAGACAGAAACCCTGCGGGCCATATCCTCATCGAGAACCGGTATGGGTATTCCTATGCCGACAAACATGCTGATTCCATATTTTTCATAATACACTGCCTGCAGGTATTCCGGAGACATTTCCTTCAGATTACCCATTACGGCAATGGTCGCAGCATTGGTAACCGGTATTCCCAGTTCATTTTTAGGACGCGTGGTATGAAACTGGGTTCCGTTCCAGACAACAAAGCCCTGTGTACCTGCCAGAAAGATGCGTGTGCCAATACCTATGGTACGCATTTCGGGGTCGTTCAACAGCGGGCTTAATTCACCGGAAGTGGAGTAGGTGGCATTCCGCATATTCGGTAGCAGTGTGCCCATATAGGTATGAATCATCTTCCGGGTGGAATTCACTGCCACGTTGTAGTTCTGGTAAGCATTGCGTGGATTGAAGAGGATAAACTCGTTGATGGTATTGATGTTGATGGTGGTCCGGATATGCCTGCGGGGGTAACAGTCGGTTCCCTTTCCCCAGGCTTCGAGTATCACATTTTTGCCTTCAAGCAGGTCCTGGATCACATGCGCCCCTCCATAGGACGGATTTTCAGGGTCGCAGGCTGTGGCACCAATATATGAATCAACAGCTGCCAGTCCTTCATAGCAGGGAACTCCGTTCAGCCTGATCTTTTCCATGCGGATCGGAGGATTGGCGTGGCCAAAATTGATGATGGCACCCGATGAGCACATGGCACCAAAAGTGGCGGTGGTAACTATGTCGACATGTTGGGCAATTTCAGCCGGACTTGCCGTTTTGGCCATTTGGGTGACCTCTTCGGCAGTCAGTATTACCGCCGCACCCTGCCGAAGCTTATGGTTAATTTCTTCGTAAGATTTTTCTTTAGGCATTTTTCGTAAAGGAAGATTCAGAATTTATGGCAAATTTAGCTGATTTTGCTGAAGAAAAGGTTTATAAACAGGTTCAGTTTGTGAAAGGATTAACCCCAATTTAAAAACCTTCGGGTAATTGCAGTAAAAACAGGAGCCTTCACGCTGCTTTTTCCCGCTTTCTTTTAATTTTACCTTCTTAAACCAAATGGAAACATGATTAAAACCGATTACAGGTTAAAGCCTGAAGATTTGAGGAAAAAACTGGACCTGTTCTGGGAACTGTCAGCTGAAAAGATAAAAAATATCGACAGACATTATGATAGTTTAAAAGGATCGCCTGTTTATACAGTTGAAGGAAGGTATACAACCCGTGGATGGACAGAATGGACCCAGGGGTTTCAATATGGATCAGCCATTTTGCAATATGATGCCGGAGGTGATTCCTATTTCCTGGAGTCGGGCAGAAGAGCAACAGTCGATAAAATGGCTCCTCATGTAAGCCACACAGGAGTCCATGATCATGGATTTAATAACCTGAGCACATATGGGAATCTGTTGCGGTTGATGAATGAAGGCCGGATTCCTTTCAATGAATGGGAGAAAAATTATTATGAATTTGCACTGAAGATTTCAGGAGCTGTTCAGGCGGGAAGGTGGACGAAAATTAAGGACGGCGGGTTTATCTATTCGTTCAACGGGCCGCATTCACTGTTTGTTGATACGATTCGTTCGTGCAGGATCCTGGTGGTGTCACATTTGCTGGGACATGTGCTACAGGCCGAAAATGATGTTAAAATTTCCCTGCTGGAAAGGGCTGCCCAACATATGGCTGCCACCGCCAGGTATGCAGTCTTCTATGGTGAAGGACGCGACAGGTATGATGTAAGGGGACGGACGGCACATGAAAGCATATTCAATACAACCGACGGCCATTACAGATGTCCGAATTCACAACAGGGCTATACAGGTTTTTCTACCTGGACACGCGGCCTTGCCTGGGCAATGCTTGGATTTGCAGAGGAACTGGAAGCTTTTCACCAGTTCGGTGAAAAGGAACCGGGCATACCCGGTGGCAGGGAAGTCTTTACCGGCATAATGCTGAAGGCAGCGCAGGCCACCTGTGATTTTTTTATAGAACACACTCCGGTTGATGGCATACCCTATTGGGATACAGGTGCACCAAACCTTTACAGGCTGGGTGATTACCTGGAGAAACCTGCCGATCCTTACAATGCCTGGGAACCAGTCGACAGTTCGGCTGCGGCCATTGCTGCACAGGGGTTGCTGCGACTGGGCAACTACCTCAGCAAAAACAACCGGGAGAAGGATGGGACAAAATACACACAAGCGGGTTTAACCGTAATGCAGACCCTGCTGGATTACCCTTACCTGAACACAAACCCTGCGCACCAGGGGTTGATCCTTCACAGTATATATCACCATCCAAATAAATGGGATCATGTATCAGCCCGTCAAAAAATTGCCTGTGGCGAATCATCCATGTGGGGCGACTATCATGCACGGGAAGCTGCATTGTACCTGCATCGCATGATTCAAAAAGAGCCGTACCTGTCGTTTATGGGAAGTATAAGCACTTTAAATAGCCTGTAAAGAAAATAATTGTATGTACAATCCGGTAAATATAACAGTATCACAGCGAAAAAAAATAATGAGCAATGGCTGCAGCTTTGAATGACCTGTCACGCTTATGCGTTCACACACTTACTACGAAACCATGGAGCCTGGCAGAATGTGTCCGAAATTTTAGTGTTGCAGGAATCAGGGGAATCACTGTCTGGAGAAATGTTCTGGAAGGCATTGCCCTGAAAGATGCAAAACAGATGCTGGCTGACAGTGGCATGGATGTGGTTTCACTGGCACGCGGAGGATTCTTTCCGGCATTGGAAAAGGGAAAACGGCAGGCTGCCATTGATGACAACCTTTGGGCAATAGAACAGGCTGCCGGTATAGGGGCACCGGTGGTGGTTCTTGTTTGTGGTGCAGATGGCAGGCAGCCGCTTGAAAAGTCGAGGGAGCAGATCATGGAAGGGATTCTCAGGATTTTGCCTGCGGCTGAAAGTGCAGGCGTGAAGCTGGCCATTGAACCGCTCCACCCCATGTATGCAGCCGATCGTTCAGCCATTGTGACACTGGGGCAGGCCAATCAAATGGTGGAAGATATTAATTCATTACTGGTTGGGGTAGCAGTTGATGTATACCACCTGTGGTGGGACAATAATCTGCAGCATGAGATTATGAGGTGCGGAAGTAACGGCCATCTTTTTGCCTTCCATGTCTGCGACTGGAATGTGCCCACTGTTGATTTTCTGAATGACAGGGGGCTGATGGGCGATGGCTGCATCAATGTGCCTCAGATCAGGGGGTGGGTGGAGGATGCCGGCTTTTCGGGTTACTGTGAGGTGGAAGTTTTTTCTGATAAATACTGGGCTTCAGATCAAAAGGAGTATCTTGAGAAAATAAAAAATGCTTATCTGAAGAATACTTAAGTACCGATTTTAAACAGATGAAAAAGAACAGGAAGGAAATGACAAAAGATGTTGAGACACAAGTTCTTCATTAAAGAGTATTGTAGCTATATGAAAAGTAATGCCAACATTGAAACACCAGATGCTGAAATACGACCCCCTAAATCCCCCGAAAGGGGACTTAGGGGTCGTGCAGGTAAGGCAGGGTGCAGCTCGTCTTACTCTTCTCCGGCAGCTGTCGGAAGGATGGGAGGGGTCGTGATTCAAAAAATAAGCCTCCTTTCGAATGATAATTACATAAGCGTATTTCGACCTGGTCCTGCTCAAGATGGAAATACGGCTCTTGTCTTGAATCTTGTGTCTGTTAGTCTTGATACTTAAATGATTAATATAATTAGAAAAGTTTATTCTATAAGTGATGATGGTACATAAAATAGGAATTATCATGAACGGCGTTACGGGCAGGATGGGTACAAACCAGCACCTGATGCGTTCTGTTGCTGAAATCATGAAGCAGGGAGGTGTGAAGGTAAATGACACAGAGTATATCATGCCCGATCCGGTCCTGGTGGGAAGAAATGAAAGCAAACTGAAAAAGCTGGCTGAAATGTCAGGAGTTAAAAAATGGACGACGGATCTGGATTCGGTTCTTAATGATCCTGCTTACCATATTTACTTCGATGCTCAAACCACCGGTCGCCGTGCAGATGCTGTTAAACAGGCAGCAAGGGCTGGTAAACATGTTTACTGCGAGAAACCGGTTGCCACTGATACAAAAACTGCACTGGAACTTTATAATGTGTGCAGTGAAGCCGGGGTAAAACACGGTGTGGTGCAGGATAAACTATGGTTACCCGGACTGCTGAAGCTTAATAGGTTAATGGAGACCGGTTTCTTTGGAAAAGTTCTTTCAGTACGAGGAGAATTCGGATACTGGGTATTCGAGGGTCATACAATTCCTGCACAGCGACCAAGCTGGAATTACAGGAAAGAAGATGACGGCGGTATCATTGTCGATATGCTTTGTCACTGGCGCTATGTACTCGATAACCTGTTTGGTGAGGTAAAAGGGGTTTTTTGTCTTGGGGCAACACATATCCCGGAGCGGGTGGATGAGAAGGGCCATGCGTATAAATGCACAGCCGATGATTCGGCTTATGCCACCTTTGAACTTGAAAACGGAGTGATTGCCCATTTTAATTCCTCCTGGGTAACACGTGTCAGGCGCGATGATCTGCTGACACTGCATGTTGACGGGACTAAAGGTTCAGCAGTAGCCGGATTACGGGAATGCATGATACAGCACTATGGCAATACCCCGAAGCCGGTGTGGAACCCGGACATAGTGCAACCAATCGATTTTTTTGAAGGGTGGAGCAAGGTTCCGGATCAGGAGCATTACGAGAATGCATTCAAAGCCCAATGGGAACTTTTCCTGAAGCATGTGGTAAAGGATGAGCCGTTTCCATGGGACCTGCTTGAAGGGGCCAAAGGTGTGCAACTGGCAGAAAAGGGGCTTGAAAGCTGGGCAGAAAGAAAATGGGTGGAGATAGATGCTCTCCCGGTAAACCGATAGATTGAATGATGCATTTCGTCCTGGGGTATAAAAAGTGCTTAAAAACTGAACTTTTAGTATGAATGAGCAAACTCATAAATCAACTTTGGTGCCGGGGAGTTTCGGAATGAAAAAAACTGCGCTTGTAACCGGAGGTTCAAGGGGTATCGGACTGGGTATTGCCCGGGAGCTTGCTGGTGCAGGTTTCAATGTTGCCATCAATGGTGTCAGGCCTCATGAGGCTGTGACCGATGTACTGGTTGAATTACAGGGAAGGGGAGTGGACGCTGAATATTTTCAGGGAAATATTTCAGACAGGTCAGACCGGGTCCGGATTTATGAAGAACTAATTGCAAGGTTCGGCAAGTTAAATGTACTGGTGAACAATGCAGGGGTTGCTCCACGGGAACGGAAAGACATTCTGGAAGCTTCTGAAGAGATATATGATGAGGTGATGGATATAAACCTGAAGGGTCCTTATTTCCTTACACAGCTTTTTGCAAGGCATATGGTTGAAATAAAAAAAACAAATCCGGATGTTGGGTGCTGTATCATCAATGTATCATCGGTTTCAGCCACTGTGGCATCGGTCAACCGGGGTGAATACTGCATTTCAAAGGCAGGAATTGCAATGGCAACAAAACTCTGGGCATCACGGCTGGGGGAATATGATATTCCTGTTTATGAAATTCAGCCGGGAGTCATTGCAACCGATATGACATCGGGCGTTACTGAAAAATATAACCGGTTGTTTGAGCAGGGACTGAGCATTCAACGTCGTTGGGGTTTGCCCCAGGATGTGGGGAAGGTTGCAGTTGCCATGGCAACCGGAATGCTACCATATTCAACCGGGCAGGTAGTGATGGTTGATGGTGGTATGACCGTGCAGAGGCTTTGACTGCTATGCTGCAGTTAAAGGAAGTTTCAGGCTGTTCTGGTACAAAGATCAATAAATCAATATTATGAAGGATAAAAAAAGAAGGTTTTGGTGGGCAGTGACAGTGACAGCTGCAGTTTTTCTTGTCGTAATTACATTTACTCCGCTTGTAATGCAGGAGGGGAAAACCGATCCCCGTCTGTTTTCCATGCCTTTTACATTGTGGGTAAGCATACTGATCACCATTCTCCTGGTTGTTCTGACTTGGGTAGGCGGATTTCTGAAAAAATAGACCTGCCTGTAATAATTAAGGATGCGGGATTACCAATGATATAGTTTTGGAGCAGGAATTCTTACACATAATAAAAGAAAATCAGGGCATCATCCATAAGGTGTGCAACATCTACTGTGATCATGAAGAGGACAGAAATGACCTCTTCCAGGAAATTATTGCCCAGCTTTGGAAATCATACCCTTCATTCAGAAATGAATCGAAGGTTACAACCTGGATGTACAGGGTAGGTTTAAATACCGCTATTACTACATTTAAAAAAAATAAACGCAGGCCTGATCAAAATAAACTGCCATATGAAAATCTGCAGATTGCGGATGATAATTATGAATCGGAGGCCGAGGAACAGATCAGGCTTCTTCAGAAGGCGGTTTCCCAGCTTACAGGAGTTGAAAAGTCAATTATTCTGTTGTTTCTTGAAAATAAGAAGTATGAAGAAATTGCTGAGATTACAGGCATCACGCAAAACTATGTCCGTGTAAAGATGAACAGGATAAAGAAAAAACTGAAAAAATGGATGGATAAGGGGGAATAAGATATGGAATTACAGGACCTGAAAAAAACATGGAGTCAGATGCAATCGGTCAGGGAACTGGATGAGGATCAGATCAGGGAGATGCTGAGCCGCAGGACAAGTAATCTGATCGACCGGATAAACCGCAATGTTCGCATTGGTTTTGGTGTGCTATTTTTGCTTATAGTATTGTTTATCCTCGAGGATTTTGTTTTTGCACCTATGCTTGCCGGGGATGCAGAAGAAGTGGTTAAAGTGCCAGGCTGGCTTGTGTTGTTGAGTATTATCAGTAACGCTTTTATTATCATCACCTTCATCTACTTTGCAATTAAATATTATTTTGTAAAAAGAACATGTGATACCGGATGTAATCTGAGGGAAACTTTAACCAAAATATTGGGCACACTTTATATTTACAAGCGGTTGTTTTACTTAGCCCTTATAATGTTTAGCCTGGCAATGGCACTTCAGTTTATTTCAGGGATGTATACAGGAATGGCTTATGACATGAAAACCCAGGGCATTCCTTTTTCAGAAGTCCCTGTCGACAAACTTCTTCTTGCTACTGGCCTGGGACTGGTGGTGCTTGTTCTTACAGTGGGAGGAATTTTTCTTCTTATGCGCTGGGGGTTCCGCCGCCTGTATGGTGATTACATCAACGAACTCAGGTATACATTAAGGGAACTGGATGAACTGGACAATTAAATTCATTAAATTAGCTTGAGAATTCTTTTCTGCTTGTTATTCTGATCATACAAACATTTAATACGATATGGCACTAATCAAATCAATTTCTGGCATCAGGGGAACCATTGGCGGAAAGCCTGGTGAAGGACTTAGTCCGGTGGATGTTGTTAAGTTTACAGCAGGTTATGCCGCCTGGGTGAAGGAAAAGGCTCAAATAGG